>NZ_JAYRVJ010000625.1:0-1755 GCF_041918635.1 Promineifilum sp. (SeqCode) | reverse complement strand
GGCCAACTCGGTCAACGTCATCGACATGGACTACATCGACAGCGGCGACACGCGCGAGATCGATGGCATCTACTACCCTGACTGGGGCGAGGGGGCGTTCACGCTGGAGTTCGAGTGGGAGCCTATCGTCTTCGCCATCAATGACGGCCAGAATCAGGTGCTGGCGCTGCTGGAGCCGCAGAGCTATGGCGCGTCGCCGGAAGCGGCTATCTACGCCGTGGACGGCATGTACACCTTCGCCGATGGCGAGCAGCGGTTGGCGCGGGCGCTGTTCAGCAACGAGACGCTGCAACAGATCTTCGCCTTCCAGAGCGCCGACGTGAATCCCAACAGCCCGACCACCGCGCCCTGGGAAGTGACGCCGCAGGCCGGCGACCAGTTCACCGTGTTCGAGAAGTGGTACGACCTGGACGCGGAAGGGCAACTGACGGAGATGTCCTATGAAGAGGGCGGCACGTTGACCTTCGGCCAGTCAGCCTGGACGTACGAGGTGCTCGACGCGCCGGCCGGCGCGTTCACCATCGGCTACATCGTCGAAGACCTGGATGGCAATCGGGTGGAGACGTATGCGGATGTGACGGTCGAGTAGGGGCGGGTTTGAAACCTGCCCCTACAACCGCCGCCGTCCTGAATGGGCAAGTTTTAAACCCGTCCCTACAACCATCGCCACCCTGTAGGGGCGGGTTTCAAACCCGCCCCTACCACATTCACCCCGATATTTCCCCCAAACTCTGCTATAATATCCATATCCGGCACATGTGGCGCAATTCGCCGCGCAACTTCGCGCGGGATCGCGCGTATAGGGTGTTGTATGGCCGCACAGGAAAGAGCGGCCGTGCCGGAAAGCCGTTCGCCGGCGTTTGGAGTTCGTAGGGAGCGGTTCAGTCGCCTCTCCGCAACTGCCGCCGCGGCAGCCAACTACGAACATAAGGTGTGACCATGGATCAATTCCAGATTACGATTCCCCAACTGTTCGTCATTGCCGGGTTGTTGTTGGTACTGTCCGAACTGGTCGTCGGCATCCAGACGGGCTTCGACCTGGTGCTGATCGGCTCAATCCTGATTGTGTCCGGTTTGGCGGGCATCTTCCTCAACAACGTCGTGATGATGCTTATCCTGGCGTCGGTGCTGAGCGTGCTGTACATCGCTGTCGGCCGCAACAAGATTCGCCAGCGCATCACCACCGTCACCAAGAAGACCAACATCGACAAGCTCATCGGCGCGGGCGGCGTCGTTGTGCGCAGCATCACCCCGGATACAGCCGGTCTGGTGCGCGTCAACGATGAAGATTGGCGCGCCTCGGCCGAAGAGGTGCTCTACGAGAAGGATTCCATCATCGTCGAAGGCATCGAGGGCGTCACGCTCATCGTGCGCAAGCTTAGCAAGTAATGGATAAAGCATCGACGGGTGACACAGATTTAGCGCGGGCATTTCTGAAATCTGCGTAATCTGCGAAATCTGCGGATGCTTCTCTTCCAAAGGCAGGAGAATCATGGGTGGCTTTTTAGTCGTTGTCCTGGCGCTGATCTTCCTCATCGCCATCGCGGCGCTGCTGTTCAGCGTCCGCATCATCAAACAGTTTGAGAAGGGGCTGGTCATCCGCCTCGGTCGCTACAGCCATACGGCCGACGCGGGCCTGGTCTTCCTCATCCCGTTCATCGACAGCCTGATTCGCGTGGACATGCGCGAGGCGCTGATCAACGTCCTGCCGCAGCAGGTCATCACCGCCGACAACGTCGTTGTGACGGTGGACGC
>NZ_JAYRVJ010000624.1:0-10117 GCF_041918635.1 Promineifilum sp. (SeqCode) | reverse complement strand
CTGGCGTAGCCCTTGTGGGCCACCTCGGTCAGCGTGACCTGGGCCGGGAAGGTGGCCGACGGGTGGTTGGCCGTGGCCACGTCGAAGTAGACGTGGTAATGGCGCGTCTCGGCCGCGGCGGTGGCGCCCTTCATCAGGAAGGTCAGCACGCCGCGCGCCTTGTTGGCGGCGCTGTAGTCGCCGGCCTTGTCGAACTGGAAGGGCACGGCGTCGTCGATGACCGCGCCGCTGCCGTCAACTTCGATGACGCGCAGGGAGTCGGGGTCGAACGCGCCGGAACCGCCCTGGGCGGCCAGCAGGGGGGTGAAGTTCAGCTTGACCTCGACCGGCTTGTTGGTGCGGGCGAAGCCGTTGGCGTCCACGTCGATGGGGTGGCGGTAGGCCCAGGCGGCGTCCCACCAGTCGCCCTGAGCGGCGGCCGGCCGGGCGGCCGCGCCGGCCAGACCCACCAGGAGCAGGAGTAAAAGCATCCAGGCGCGACGAGTCAGAAAAGGGGTGCGTCTCATACGTGTGTCCTCACTTACGGTACGTCGATGAACCTTGAAAAAGCCCGGCACACAGGCGGCCGGGCGATAACGGTAGGATATACAGGATTCCTTACGGCACGGCTGTCGCCCTGTAGCACAGGTTGTCAACCTGTGATCTTTGGCATCAGGCTTTCCGCCCGCCACGCCGCCCGGGCCTGAAGGCGCCGGGCTAGTCAACAACGCCGGCCGAGGCCGGCTGCTGAGCGGACATGTGTCTGCAAGGCCCGTTCACGGGCCGTTGTTCACTAGCCCGGGGCTTCAGCCCGGGGCGGCCCGGCCCGGAGCTTGCTGAGTCTGTCCCCGCGTGTCTGCCCCAGGGCGCACACGCAGGTGCGCCCCTACGTGACGTGGTGGGAGGGGAACAGGTTAACAACCTGTGCTACACCATGCCGCGAGACGCCAAGAACGCCAGGCTCAGATTTCTGGGCCTGGCGTTCTTGGCGTCTTTACGTGAAAGCTAGATTACGGCTGCGTGCCGGGGACGTACTCCAGCGCGTCCACCTTCTTCGTCAGCCCTTCGGCCGGAGCGCTGAAGATGGGGGCGCTAAAGTCGCCGGTGGTCATGTTGTAGGTGTAGACCATCGAATGGCCGCCCACAGCCGGCGGGACGTTGATCGCCGCCTTCGTCGTGAAGTACAGCGTCTGCCCGTCGTCGCTGGCCGAGATGCTATCGATGGTGTTGCGCGTCAGACCGACCGTCGAGCCGTCCAGCAGCATGTGCCACTTGCCGGCAGTGATGCTGCCCAGGTTCGTGGCGCAGAAGCCGAGCACGTCCTCGCCGCGGAAGTTCAGGTTCGTCCCGGTGTAGTTCGGCACCTTGCCGGGGCCTTGCGTGCTGATCAACAGGTACGCCTGGCACGAACCGCCCGCCGCCGCCTTGACCGCCGCCGGCGCGAGCGCCGGGTCCAGCAGGTGCAGGCCGTCGATCTTCTCCTGCGTCTTGACCGTCAGGCCGACGTCGGAGCCGTCGAAGTAGAGCGAGAAGGCGCTGCCGTTCCACCGCACCAGATCCGTGCCGTCCACCCTGGGGGTGATGCCCGGAACCTTGCGGCCGTTCTGGGTGAAGCTGGCGATGAACGCAACCACGTTGGGGTCGGGGATGTAGATCGCGTTGATGTTGTGCTGCGCGTTCCTGGCGATCAGACCGGCGTTGGAGCCGTCGAACCACTTCGTCCAGACGCTGCCATCCCACTTGAGGATGTCCTCGCTGCCGTAGCTCAGCGCGCCGACCGTGCCGGCGGTCGTCGTGGAGACGAAGACCATGGCGTCGGTCTGCACCGGCAGGTTGTAGGTCACCGTGTTGTCGGTGGAGGTCGAGGCCGTGTTGAGGTTGCCGGCAGCGTCCTGGGCCACACCGGCGGCGATGGTGGCGATCACCGTGCCGTTGGCGGTCATGCCGCTGACGGCGACGTTGTAGGTCGCGCCGCTGCCGGTCACGGTGGCCGTGGTCGCCCCGGCCGTGCCGCTCAAGGTCACGTCACCCGTGGCGAAGCCGGTGACCGGCTCGCTGAAGACAACCGTGAAGTTGATGGGGCTCACGCCGGTCGGGTCGAGCTGGCCGCTGGCCTGGTTGATCGTCACGTCGGGCGGCGTGGTGTCCGGAACCGTCGTGTTGATCACCCAGGTGTAGCTGGCCGGGGTCGGGTCGGTGTTGCCGGCGTTGTCAATGGCCCGCACCTCGAAGGTGTGGCTGCCATCGGGCTGGCCGCCATAGGTCACCTGGCCGCCGTCGCACTCCGTCCAGCCCGTGTTGTCCAGCTGGCACTCGAAGTTCGTGCCCGGCTCAGTGCTGGTGTACTGGAAGAAGGCGGTGTCGCTGTTCGACGGGTTGGGCGGGTTGTTGGTGATCGTCGTGTCGGGCGGCGTCGTGTCCAGGACGTTGTAGGTGACCGTGTTATCGGTGGACGTGGAGGCCGTATTGAGGTTGGTGGCCGCGTCCTGGGCCACACCGGCGGCAATGGAAGCGATCACCGTGCCGCTGCCGGTCATGCCGCTGACGGCGACGTTGTAGGTCGCGCCGCTGCCGGTCACGGTGGCCGTGGTCGCCCCGGCCGTGCCGCTCAACGTCACGTCGCCCGTCTCGAAACCGGTGACCGGCTCGCTGAAGACGACGGTGAAGTTGATGGGGCTGGCGCTCGTCGGGTCGGCCTGGCCGGCGGCCTGGTTGATCGTGACGGTCGGCGGCGTGGTGTCAGCCGGCGGGGTCAGATTCAGGCCGATGAGGGCCGCGTCGTGGTCGGAGGAGCGGTACGGGTTGTCCTGGTACAACGCTTCCTGGGCCGGCGGCTTGAACGTGGTGTCATAGTCCACCACGTCCGGCTCGTCGGAGTTGATGTGCCACTCCGTCGCGCCCGTCACCTGGGAGGCCAGGCTAGTGATCGCCAGGGCGTGATCGAGGTAGCCCGCCTGCCCGTCAAAGGTATAGGAGTAGGCGTAGGTTCCCTCGTACTGGGCGATCAGGTTGACGTAGTCGTCGCCGGTGCTGGTCGTGTCGTCCGCGCCCAGCTTGATGGCATCGATCGGGTCTTCCATGGCATAGGCGTTCAGGTCGCCCATGATCAGGAAGTCAGGATCGCCGCTGCCGGTCGGGTCGGTCGCCAGCCAGTCCACGAGGGCCTGGGCCGCGGCCGTGCGCGTTGCATTCCAGCAACTCTGGCCGTCGCCCTGGTCGGCATCCGCGCCGGTGGGGGGCGGCGTGCCACAGCTCTTGGACTTGAGGTGGTTGACGGCCACGGTGAAGCGCGCGCCCGTGCCCACTTCCTCGAAGGTCTGGGCCAGGGCCGGGCGGTTGTTGCTGGCGAAGCGCGGGTCATCGGTGCTGTCGAGCGTCTGGAACGCGCCGACGGGGGTCACCTTGGCCGGCTTATAGATGAGGCCGACGCGGATGACGTCGGTGCCGATCACGCCGGTGTCGATGTAGGCGTACGTGCCCGCGCCGAGCATGGCGTTCAGCCCGGCGACGATGCCGTTGGTCGGGTCGCCCAGCGGCTCAACGCCGGTGGTGTTCTCGATCTCGTTCAGACCGATGACGTCGGCGTTCAGGCCAGCCAGCGCCTCCAGCAGCTTGTCGCGCTGGCGGGTGAACTCCATCGGCTGGTCAGAGTCGTGGCCGCGGCACTCCGCGTTCTGGGCCGGGCCGCAATCGTTGTCCAGCGGGTTGCCGGTCGGGTAGTCGGCGGTGATGAAGAAGTTGAGCGTGTTCATGGCCGCCACGCGCAGGCTGCCGCCGACCGCGTCGGGCGCGGCCGGGCGCGGATTGACCGCGGTGTAGTCGGCCGGGGCGGTGGGGTGAACGCGATAGAGGTTGAAGCCATAGCCCAGCACGCCGACGGTGTTCTGCACTTCGTCGCCGCCGCGGAAGCGGTTGGTCAGGCTGAACGGGTCGCCGTTGGGGTGGCGCAGGACGGACGGGTTAGAGCCGCCCTGGTTGTCATCCAGCGTGATGCGGCGCAGGCTGTTGGCCAGGGTGCGGGCATTGGCCGCCGCGCCCGGCTCGTCAATGGCCGTGCCGGTGTAGGGCCGATCCTCGCCGGTCAGCGGCAGGGCCAACACGACCTCGCCGAACTGGTCGTAGTTGAAGTACTCGGCGATGACCAGCGTCTGCGGGAAGCGCGTCAGCATGCCTTCGTAGCGCTCCGCCTCGGTCGCGGTAGCGAAGGGCAGGGTTACGTCCACGGGGGTTACGCTGCCCGTGCCGCAGATGACGATGTTGGCCGCGGGTACGACAGTGTTATCGGCATTGGAGCCGTTCAGTGTCGTCTGGCCGAACTGCTCGCGGGCGTAGGCGGTCACGTGGACGGCGTCGCCGGCGCTGACGGTGTTGTCGGTCGCGCCGGTATAGACGAAGATGCCGTTGGAGGTGGCCGGGTCGGCGTCGCCGGCCGGCTCCTGGATGTAGAAGCCCTGGATGCCGGCGCTGGTCTGGAAGTCGCCGACGACGACGCCCTCGGTGACGACGGGGCCGGGGATGGGCGTGGTCGCGCCGATGCCCTGGATGTCGTAGATGGGCGTGAACGGCTGGTCGCAGACGGGGACAGACGAGACGACGGTGAAGTCGAAGACGTAGTCGGCGTCCATGTCGTCCGGCGGGTCGATGCCGTCCTGGTCGGTCACCAGGGCGTCATCGATGGTGACGGTGCAGACCTCGCCGTTGGTAAAGTCGGCGTCAGGGTTCAGCGTGAAGGTGGTCGGCCCGCCGCTGACGGTCGCGGTGTGCGCGCCCGACGTGGCGCAGCTGATGGTGTACCACGCGCCGGCGACGTTGACGGCCTCGCTGAAGGTGACGCTCACGTCGGCGTCGACGGCCACGTTGGTGGCGTTGTCGGCGGGGGTGGTTCCGGTGACGGAGGGGGCCGCGTCGCCGCCGCCGCAGACGTTGAACGGGGAGGAGGTGTTGCGGGCCACAGCGCCGACGATTTCGAAATCATTGGCGTTGTGGTCCGTCTCCGTGCAGCCGTTGGCCTCCCGCTTGATGGCAAACGGGTTGGTTGGTGACGGAGTGGCAGCGCCCTCAAAGTAGTTGGCAGTGCCATAGCCGACCAAGTCCTTGATCAGGGCGGTCTCAGCAGCGTCACACGGATTCGAGCCGCCATTACAGGCCAGCCCGGTTGCCTGCATTACCAATGCCACTTTTCCACTCGTGCCGCTCAAATTCGCCGTGCCGGTCGCGTCAGGTGTGGGCAGCGGTCCGCCAAAAGTGCCGCCGGAGGATTGCTGTATCAGGTAATATTGGCCCGGCGCCAACGAACCAGAGAGAACAACCACCGGGTTACCAGCAAAATCGCCGGTGCCGGTGGCGCTGGCATACTGGATAGACATGCCGGAAAGGGAAACCGTTGTTGTTCCCCGGTTGAACAACTCGACGTAGTCATTGATGTAGACAGAGTCGTTGCCGCCAGTTCCGTCAACGCCGCTGCCGCCATACACCTGACTGATCACGATGTCTGATGACAGGGCCGCCGCCGGCCGGCCGAGGCCGGGCGAGACGACCGCCACCAGCGCCAGGATCAGCGCGATAGCAAAAAGCTTCAATCCGTTAGTCCTCATCTATGGTCTCCTCGAACAAAAGTGAGTGCGCGTCGGGTGACGCGAAGATGCGCGTGTGAGAGGGGGGCGCGCCGGCGCGGCGCGGTGGGTGGGGCATGTCGCCGGTTATAGGGCATAGGCAAACCTCCTGACTACCACTAATAGACACTAGGACGCCGGCTACCGAGCGCCAGCTCCCCGCCGATCCTAAAGCCCTTCCTTCCCGCCCACGTCACGCAACGAACCCATCGTATTGTAACATCAATGCGCAAAATAGCGCAAGCGACCAACGCACCATTTTGCTTAGAGCGGTCTGAGAACAGGGCAAATTGCCTACTTGCCGGCCGGCGGGCGTTTGGCAGAGGAGGTCGAGAGATTCCGCCGACGCCGTCATTGTAGCGGGGGAAGCTTACGATTGGACTTTCGGTGGGGGCTAAGGGTTAGGGGTTAGGGGCTAGGGGCTAGGGGCTAGGGAAGAAGCGCTTTCGTGGCTGGTGTTTCCCTGCTCCCCCGCCCCCGCGCTCCCCCGCTCCCATGCTCTCCTGTCAACAACTTTACACTTCACCTGTAACCCGATGGGCTGAGAAAGCGGGGCGGATCGGGTATTCTACGGTCAGGCAGCACACAGACAGTTTTCCTCCTCCTCCAAACTTCTCCGTTTTCCTCCTTGGCTCAGCGCCGCCGTCCTCCCGGCGGCGTTTTGCCGTGTGGGGGGAAGAGAGGTTCCAGGGGCCAGGGGCCAGGTTCCAGGGAAGAAGCGCGCTCCCCTGCTCCCCCGCTCCTGGCCACGGGATGCCTTCACGCCTTTTGCACGCCCTTTACACCGGCCGTTTACGCGCGGGAGGGCGGGGGTGTTGTATGCTATCGGTGGGCAGCAAATGCAGTTTCCTCCTTTTTCGAAGCGCCGCGATTCCCCCTTTCGCGGCGTTTCGGCTTTAGAAGAGGCTCACGCCAAGAGCGCTAAGGAAACCAAGAACGCAAAGAAGAATCACAGGGTTCTTCTTTGCGTTCTTTTCTTCTTTGCGCCCTTGGCGTGAGCCTCTTATCGCCGCAGTTCCTTGTCTCTATGCAGAATCCAGCAGCGCGGATGGTGCTCGAAGCCGACGCGGGGGTAGTAGTCGGCGGCGGCGGGGGCGGCCAGGAGGATGATGTTGCAGCGCGGCCCCAGTTGCGCCTGGGTGAGGGCGATCAGTTCCACGCCGATGCCCTGCCGCTGGTAGGCGGCGTCGACGGCCAGGTCGGACAGGTAGCAGCAGTAGGTGAAGTCGGTCACCGAGCGGGCCACGCCGACCAGCGTCTCGCCGTCCCAGGCGGTGACGGTCAGATCGGCGTTGGCGATCATGCCGGCGATGGTTTCGGGGTCGTCCACCGGCCGGCGCTCGCCGAGGGTGGAGCGGTGGAGGAGGTCGATGTAGAGGGCGGGGGTGAGGGGGTGGGTGGTGGAGTAGTTGATCATTCAATCCAAATCCAGCATCTGTTTTACTTCTTCCAGCGAATAGCGCACTGAAGACTCAGCTTTGACTTGCTGCATGTGCAGATAGTCCAGGTAGTCTTCGAGCTTCTCTTGATCGTTCAAGAGGTCGCGCAGGAAGAGGTATTCCTCATAGGGAATGACGGCAAAACGGGCTTCATCCCGATCCTTGATGATTTGCACTTGATCAAGCATGTCACTTCCTCCGGTAAGCTCGGCCGCGCGGTAAAACGTTGACTACATCTATAATCCGAATCACGTCATCTCTGTCGAATAGAACTCGATAATCGCCAACGCGCAGGCGATAGGCAACGTCATACCCAATCAGGCGTTTGACATCTGGCATTCCCTGTGGATTGGCTGCCAGCTTCTCAATCTGGGCCAGAATGCGCTGCTGGTCGTTGCGCGGAAACCGGCGCAAGTTCTTCACAGCCTTTTCTGACAACTCGACACGATAAGGCCCTGGTTCAGTGTCCATTCAGCGTCTATTTTAGCTCAAAACGGGTAGTTAGATCAGTGCAGGAACCCCTGCTCCCGCAAATACCCCAGCACCGTCGCCGAATATTCCCGGTGCGACTCGCGGGTGTACTTGATGACGGTGTAGACCTGGGCCAGATTGGCTACGCCCGCGCCCTCGATGCGCGCGCGCAATTCGGGGTAGCTCATGTAGCGCGCCCAGCCCTGGCGCTCCCGGTCGCGGTAAATCTCGTGGATGCGCTCGTCGCTGTAGTCGTGGTACGTCTCGTGGTGCACCAGGCCGTCGAGCGGCAGGCGGTCGCGGGGGGCGGGGTCTTCGGCCGGCCAGCCGAGGGAGAAGCCGACGACGGGCATGACGCCCGGCGGCAGCCTCAGCAGGCGGCCGATCTGGTCGCAGTTGGCCAGGGTGCTGCCCATGTAGCAGATGCCCAGCCCGCGCGCCTCGGCGGCCAGGGCGACGGTCTGGGAGACGAGTGTGGCGTCGATGGCAGCGATCAGGAAGCTCATGAAGTTGTCGAAGTTGTCGGGCGCGTCGCTGAGCCGCAGCCAGTGGCGCATGCGGCGGAAGTCGGCGCAGAAGGTCAGCAGCACGGGCGCGTCGAGCACCATGTCCTGCTCCATGTGGGGGACGTAGAGCTGTTCGCGCAGCGCCCGGTCGCGGGTGACGATGATGGAGTAGCTCTGCATGTTGCCCGACGACGAGGCGCGCACGCCGGCGGCGAGAATCTCGGTCAGCAGGTCGTCGGGCACGAGGTCGGGGCGATAGCGGCGGATGGATCGGTGGTGGTGGATGGCGTCGATGGTGTCCATGCGGGTAGTATGCCACAGGCGGGCCGAGGGGGCATATGTAGGTTTCCCTCGGCCGCCAATTATGCTACTGGTCTGTCATTTGCTTCAGCAGCCGATCCAGCGCTTTGAGCAGCGAGGGCAAGTCGTGGGTGATGGTGTCCCACAAGATATCGTGGTCGACACTGTCGTAGCCATGGATAAGACGATTGCGCATGGCGACAACATCTGACCAGGGGATGTTGGGCAGTTAGGCGCGCGTCTCTGGCGTGACACGACCAGCCGCCTGGCCAATGATCTCCATGAGGCGGACTAGCGCCAATTCAAGCATACGGTCGTCATCGAGGTCGGTGCGCTTCCTACGCCGCGTCATGGCGATCGCCTCGGCGGCATGGTCTCGCATGTGGCGCAGCCGGATGACGTCATCATGGCGCGACATACAGATCCTCCGCTTCGGCCAGCACCTGGTCGCGAAAGTAGGGGCTGATGAAGCCGGGGGTGTTGAGGTCAACCTCCCGGCCGAGCAGCTCACTCAGTTCGCGTTGCAGCGCGAAGAAGCGCAGACCAACGCGCACGCCAGGCTGGAACTCGACCAGGATGTCGAGGTCGCTGTCGGGCCGGAAGTCATCGCGCAAAGCGGAGCCGAATAGCGCCAGCCGCCGGATGTGGTGGCGGCGACTGAAGTCGGCCAGGGCATCGCGCGGCAGATCGCGTACTATCCGGCGGTGGCTGGCGTCAAGGGTGTCCATGCCGGTAGTATGCCACGGATTGGGCGGGAGGGGTAAGACTACGCCGGCGGCAGCGCCCCCAGTTGTTGCAGCCGGCTGACGCCGTCCAGGATCAATTGGAAGTCAACCAGCCGGTCGCCCTCAAAGCGCTCGATCCAGACTTCCTTCCACGACACCGGCTTGCCCGTCGCCGGCACGCCTTTCAACTCGCCGAACGGGAACTCGGCCACGTGCCGGGCGGTGACGGTTCCCCACGTGACGACGGTGTCCCCCTCGCCGATGAGGCCGTCGATCGCGAAGTGGTAGCCGGCGAACGCGCGGCGAAACGGCGTGTGCTCCTCCACGAAGCGCTCTTGCTCGGCCGGGTCGTGAAACTCGGCGACGCGCGCGGCCCACTCGTCGCTGTTGATGGCGTCGCACCAGCGGCGGATCCCGTCCTTTCTGGCTTCCATAGACATGGCATTACCTCGTAGACCTGACAGGTGTCGGGCGTTGGCGGCCAACGCCCGACACCTGTCAGGTCTGGAAGGAGGCCCACCCCCAGAACAGTTCCGGGGTCAAAAAGGGGCGATTGGGCAAATCGCCCGACAAGCTACCTCAGGGCCGGGGTTCCCGGTTGCGGCTGCTGGATGGAACGGGTCTGCCAGTAGTAGTAGCCGAACAGGACGGCGAAGATGGCGAAGATGGCGACATCTAGCCACACCATCACCGGCGCGCTGGCGAAGATGACGGCGTAGAGGGCAACCAGCAGGCTGATGATGGTGAAGACCACTTCCATTTGCAGCACGATGGCGACGCGCTCGAAGCGCTGCGCCTGCGCCGCCAGGACGGACGAGAAGCCCATCGCTACCAGCGCGACGCCCAGTATCCGCATGTTGTACAGGTCGCCTGGCTCAAAGTTGAACAGATCGATCACGAACGTGGGCACGAACAGCATGGCAATGCCAAACACCAACGCCACAATGGCGTGAATCCAAAAGACAATGCGCAATCTGGGAGACATGATACTCCTCCACTTGGTTGGGGGCGGGCCTCCAAGCCGGCGCAATCAAGCGGGAGGTGACTTCGATAGCAGGCCAGATCACCTCTGTCTACATTATAAT
>NZ_JAYRVJ010000623.1:0-2258 GCF_041918635.1 Promineifilum sp. (SeqCode) | reverse complement strand
GTGTAGCAGCCCCACCGTCACGTGGCAGAGCGGCTGCCGGGCAGTCTGGCCCCAGCAGTGGGGGCAGCGCTCGACGGTGTACTCGAAGTGTGTCCCCCGATCCACGACGCGGCAGCCCTGGTCGCTGTGCTGCGTCATCAGCCGGGCCAGCGCCGGCACGCCGATCTTCAGCCGCGTGCCCACCGGCAGCAGGCGAAAGGCCAGCTCGTTGAAGCCGGTCGGCAGGTCGAAGCCGTTGATGAGCGGTGCGTACATGGCCCGTCCGGTGCGCAGGGCCAGCCCCCGCGCGCCGCGCGGCCCGTAGACCATCTCCAGGGCCTGGCTCAGGTTCGACGCCTGGGCCAGGTCGAAGCCCAGCGCCTCGTCGTCGGGCGGCGGCGACTCGATGTAGCGCCCGCCGCCGGTCAGGTTCAGCAGCGCGTTCAACCCATTGCGGCCGATCGTCTCCTCCATCGCCCTCAGCAGGATGCGGCCGAGCCGGTTGGATAGGTAGTAGCCGCTGGGGGGAACCAGGTTTCTCACAGATCGCTCCTCAAGACTGGACAAGTATAGACCGAAGAGAGGCTCACGCAAAGATAGGGGCTAGGGGCTAGGTTCCAGGGGCTAGGGAAGAGCGCTCTTCCCCTAGCCCCTGGAACCTGGCCCCTTTCTTTTCGTGAGCCTCTTGTCCGTTATAATACCCCCCATGGCGCACGCAACGATGACTTTTCCTCCCGACTTCCTGTGGGGCACGGCGACCTCGGCTTATCAGGTAGAGGGCGGCAACGCCAACAGCGACTGGTGGGCCTGGGAAGAGGCGGGCCACACCCTGAACGGCGACCGCTCCCGCGCCGCCTGCGACTGGTGGGCCAACGCCGAGCGCGACCTCGACCTGGCCGCCGAATTGGGCACGAACGCCCACCGCCTGTCGCTGGAGTGGAGCCGCATCGAGCCGGAGCCGAGCGTCTTCGACCCGGAGGCCCTCGCCCGCTACCGGGCCATCCTGGAGGGCTGCCACGCCCGCGGCCTGGAGCCGATGGTGACGCTCCACCACTTCAGCAACCCGCTCTGGCTGGCCGAGAAGGGGGACTTCAACAGCGACGTGGTGGTGGACTACTTCCGGCGCTACACGGCCAAGGTCGTCGGCGAGCTGGGCGACCTCATCCCCACGTGGGTTCCCATCAACGAGCCGGTCACCTACAGCGTCATGCGCTACCTGATCGGCGCGTTCCCCCATCAGCGCCACACCGGCCTGGGGGCGCTGATGGAGGGGCTGCACAACCTGCTGCGCTGCCACGCCGCCGCCTACCACACCATCAAGGCCGCCTACCCCGCCGCGCAGGTGGGCACGGCCGACAACCTGCAAATCTTTGAGGCGCGGCCCGACGGCACGGCCCTCGACCGCTGGTGGGCAGGGCGCGTGTCGCGCTTCTACAACGACGCCTGGCCCGACGCGCTGCACACCGGCCGCTTCCACGGTCTGGCGGGCAGCCGGCGCATGAAGGACATCGCCGGGACGTTCGACTTCAACGGCATCAACTACTACACCCGCTTCTACGTCCGCTTCCCGCCGCGCGCCGGCTTCGTGGAGCGCGAGTGGGGGCCGGAGGCGCTGGTCAGCGACGGCGACTACGGCGAGGTCTACCCCTACGGCCTCTACCGGGTCATCGACCGCGTCTGGAAGCGCTACGGCAAGCCGATCTACATCACCGAGAACGGCGTGCCCGACGCCGCCGACCGGCTGCGGCCCGGCTTCCTCCTGGATCACCTGCGCCAGGTGTGGCAGGCCATCAGCTTCTGCTACCCGATCATGGGCTACTACCATTGGTCGCTGCTGGACAATTTCGAGTGGGAGCGGGGCTGGTCGCAGCGCTTCGGGCTGATCGCGCTGGACCCGGAGACGCAGGAGCGGACGTGGCGGCCGAGCGCCCACCTGTACCGCGAGATTTGCCGCAGCTACACCCTCACCGACGACATGGCCGCCCGCTACGCGCCGGAGATGCTACCCATCATGTGGCCTGGCGCAGAGCCAGGGCTCAGTTCAGAACCTTAAGAAGAAATCATCCGCAGATTAGGCAGATTGGGCAGATTGTTTAGAACAAATCGACATAAGCGAAATCTCTGGACGAATTCTTAGAAATGTGCCTGATCTGCCAAATCTGCGGATTATTCCTCCGCAGATTAGGCAGATTGGGCAGATTGTTTAGAACAAATCGACATAGGCGAAATTCTCTGGACGAATTCTTAGAAATCTGCCTGATCTGCCAAATCTGCGGATT
>NZ_JAYRVJ010000622.1:0-2506 GCF_041918635.1 Promineifilum sp. (SeqCode) | reverse complement strand
TTGATGGCGAAGACGATAGGCTCCCACTCGAACTCCAGCGTGAACGCCCCCTCGCCCCAGTCAGGGTAGTAGATGCCATCGATCTCGCGCGTGTCGCCGCTGTCGATGTAGTCCATGTCGATGACGTTGACCGAGTTGGCCTCGCGGTCGTAGAAGCCGGCGAATAGGTAGATGTAGCCAATGTTCTCGCCGTCCACGTCGGCGCTCATCAGGATCGTCTCGCCCGGCGCGACCGAATCGGCCGACACCGACAGCGGCGACACGTTGATCGTCCCCGCGCCCGGCGCGGCGATGGTCACGCCCCGCTCCGGGATGGTCAGCGAGCCGGCCGTGTCCTGGAATTGGCGGCCGGTGTAGTGGAAGTTCAGGTAATCATCCCACAGCGACACCTCGGCAAAGCGGCGGGCTACCGGCACGTAGCTCTGCGGGCCGGCGGCGGCCGAGCCGTACAGTTGCGAGTTGGGGAAGTAGATCGACAGACCGGTCGCGCCCGGCTTCTGCGCACCACTCATCTCGGCCACGACGGTGTTCTCGAACGCGCCAAACATCCCCTCGACCACCGTACGCAGGTTCTGATCGCCCGTCTCGCGCACCAGCAGCGCGGCGAAGTGGGCCAGGTCGATGTAGGACGGCGGCACGTTCTGACCGAAAATACTGGTGAACGGTTGGGCGTAGTTGCGCGCCTTGGCCACGACGCGCTGATCCATATTTTGCAGGTACAGGGCGAACTGGTTCAGCCCATCAATGGCCGCCGGCATCTGGCTCAAGTCCACCGCCGCCAGGGTGACGCTCTGCCCCAGCTGGTTCGCCACCTGCTGGGCCGAAGCGCGCCCGGCGAAGGCGGCGCGGGCCTGCGGGTCCTGCACGCGCTGGTCGCCAACGATGTAGGTATCCACGATCCATTGGCCCAGTTCGCGGCCGGTCACGTCGGGGTTCTGGGCCAGCTGGCTCAGGAAGGCGGTGTAGGCCCAGCCGACGGCCGGCTCCACCTCCTGCGAGGCGGCGGCGTAGCGGGCGTGGGGGGCCAACGCGGTGAAGACCTCCATGTGCCCCATCAGGCAGGCGTCCATGCCGATCAACTCGAAGGCGTCGATGCCCGCCTGCTGGCGCACGGCCGTCAGCGCGCTGTCGATGTCGTGCAGGTAGAGCGCGTCGCCGATGGCCTGGGCCAGCGGGATACCCTGGCCGCCCGAACCGCCGCGCGGCTCCGGGTCGGTCCAGCCGCCCGGCCAGCCCATGCCGTGGTCGGACATGATCAGCACGTACTTGTCGGCCGGGAAGTTCTGCGCCGCCCAGGCCACGAAGTCGGCCAGCGTCTGCGGGTCGGACATATCCGCCTCGCCGATGGATTCGTAGGGCGAGGTGATGCGATCCAGATCGGCGTCCTGTTGCAGCAGGAAGCGGCGCGTGTCCGTCCAGTTGCCATCACCATCGAAGCCGCCCTGGTAGCGGTCGAGTTGGGCGACGATGCGCACGCGGTCGGTGGAGCCGACGCGCTCAGCCTCGTTGAAGTCGATGAAGATGTCCTGCTCCAGCACCTTATCGTCGGCGTCCTGGTAGAGCATGATCGTCCAGGTCTGGTCGGCCGTGGGGCCGGCGGCGGCCGGCGCGGGCAGGGAGTTGGCCGCGGCGGTGGTGATGGTTCCGCCCGTGCCCTGGCCGACCACGTCGCCGCTACCCTGAAAGCTGGGGGCGGGCTGGGCGTTGCTGACGACCGTCGGCAGCGGTTGCGTCGTCGGCAATGCGCCGCCCAGCAGGTCGCCCAGGTCTTCCACCTGGCCGGCGCTGGGCTGCGAGACGGTGTCCTGTTGCGTCTGGCCGGTGTCGAACACGTCGCCGCCGTCGTCGCCGCCCGCGCCGAAGAGCATGTAGGCGATCAGGGCGCACAGGGCCAGCAGGACGCCGCCGCCACCGGCCGCGCCGCGCATGCCGCCGGGGAAGCCACCCATCCCGCCCGACGAGGGCATGTAGCCCCCGCCGCCCCCGGTCGAGGGGGGCGCGAAGCCGCCGCCCGATGAGGACGGCCGGTCATCGCGGCGTGGGGCCTCGGCGCGCCCGCTGCTGGGGCGGTCGCTGCCCGGCCGGCGGCGCTGGCCGCGGATGGTGCGCTTGGGCGGCTGTTCGGCCATGAGATGAATGAAGGGGAGTTGCGGCTCCCCGCCCTCCGCGCCGGCCAGCGCGGGACGATACTCGACGTTGACTGCTCGGTGCTTGCGTATCACGATCTTCCTCCTCGCTTACGTTACTCTGTAGTGTAAACAAACGGTGGGAAAAGGCGAACCGTTTTCTCTGAGACATGCGTCCTTTGCCACTTTCGTAGCCCGCATCCTCAGATGCGGGCGGGTACATCGGCGCATAGCGCGCATCTGAGGATGCGCACTCAACAGGCGTATTCTTAACAACGTACACCCTGTCAGTGTATGGGGCAGCCAGAGAAATCGCTATGGCCCATAGATATAAATTGGTTGTTCTCCCTACCCCTTTCAGGCATGATCAGGCCCATGAC
>NZ_JAYRVJ010000621.1:0-2691 GCF_041918635.1 Promineifilum sp. (SeqCode) | reverse complement strand
CTGACAGGTGGGCGGCCACAAGGCTCACCATTGGCCGCCCACCTGTCAGGTCTGGGCGTCGCGACCGACTAGTGAAAAGTCCTGCCACTTCAATCTATAGGCTGCGGGAATCGGCGCGGCGGTGCTGCCCGGCGTTGTTATGGATGAGGTGGATGCCACCCGGCCCGCATCCAGCGCTGTCGCGCCCTGAGCAGGATCGGCCGGTTTAACTGCAACTGCGCCACCGTGGCACGGCCAACCGGTGTGAGGCCCTCGATCAGCGTAGCTTCTTCCGCCCACGCAAAATGTTCAGCCCACACCTGGCGATTGGGATCAAATAGCGGCACGCGTTGCCCATCCTGTGGATCGATGCCGGTGACATGCGTTTGTTTGAGGCGATTGCAGTCCCAGCACGCCAGGCACAGGTTGCCGATTTCGTCACTGCCGCCCAAGGCCTGGGGAATAATGTGGTCGAGCGTAAACAGCGTGCCGACCACATCCTCCTGGCTTTGGCAGTAGCTGCAACGATAGCGAGCGCGCCGGGCGACCACAGCCCGAAGCGCCGCGGTTGGCCCGCTCGTCATTCAGCAACAGGGTTGCGCAAGGGGCCAACATCGTGACCGCGTTCCGCCAACAACGCCGCGGCCTCGGCGCGGATGAGCATCACCTGTTGGGCGTAGTGCTGGAGCTGCTGCGCCTCATCCTCCTCGGCGGCCGTCAGCCCTTCCCCCTGCTGTTTCCACACCAGAAGCTGCATGCGCTCGGCCCGGTCGGCCGCCACACGCAATCGAGCGGCCCGCCAAAGGTCATCGTCGGCTAGATGGGGCAATTGCTCTAACAGGTCGGCCGTGCTGGGCACTGTCGCCGCGACCACCTGGGCCACAACCGCCGCCACTTCATCTTCAACCGAGCGGTTGCGCTCGCGTGCGCGCCGCCGCATGCGCTGATAGAGATTATCGGGGAGTTGAACCGTGACCGACTGCATCCATGCGCCTCGCTCTTGCTCCATTCAGCACTGATTATACCACTTTAGAAACGGAGTTTCTCAGAAGAAACTCCGTTTCTACTCCATCATCGGAATCTTAATCCCCCGCTCCCTCGCCACCTCAATCGCCCGCTCATACCCCGCGTCCACGTGCCGCGCCACGCCCATGCCCGGGTCCACCGTCAGCACCCGCTCCAGCCGCCGCGCCGCGGCCGGCGTGCCGTCGGCCACGATCACCTGCCCGGCGTGCAGGCTGTAGCCGATGCCCACGCCGCCGCCGTGGTGGTAGCTGACCCACGTCGCCCCGCTGACGGCGTTGATGAGCGCGTTCAGCACCGGCCAGTCGGCGATGGCGTCGCTGCCGTCGCGCATGCCTTCCGTCTCGCGGTTGGGGCTGGCCACGGAGCCGGCGTCCAGGTGGTCGCGGCCGATGACGATGGGGGCCTTTACCGCGCCGGAGGCCACCAGCTCGTTGAAGCGCAGCCCCGCCCGGTGGCGCTCGCCATAGCCCAGCCAGCAGATGCGCGCCGGCAAGCCCTGAAAGTGCACCCGCTGCTGGGCCATGCGAATCCAGCGCCGCAGGTGGGCGTCGTCGGGGAACAGATCCAGGATGGCCTCGTCCGTGACGCGGATGTCTTCCGGGTCGCCGCTCAGGGCCACCCAGCGGAACGGCCCCTTGCCCTCGCAAAAGAGCGGCCGGACGTAGGCGGGCACGAAGCCGGGGTAGCTGAAGGCGTCGGCCACCCCCTCGTCGAAGGCGCGCTGGCGCAGGTTGTTGCCGTAGTCGAACACAATGGCGCCGCGCCGCTGGAACTCCACCATCGCCGCGCACTGGCGGGCCATGGCCTGGGCGGAGAGGCGGGCGAAGGCGTGGGCGTCGCGGTCGCGCAGCGCCTTGCCGTCCTCGAAGCTGAGGTCGTCGGGGAAGTAGGCCAGGTAGTCGTGGGCCGAGGTCTGGTCGGTGATCACGTCCGGCCGCAGCCCGCGCGCCAGCAGTTCGGGGAAGATGGTCGCGGCGTTGGCGATGAGGCCGACGGAGCGCGGTTCGCCCGCCTCGACGTAGTGCCGGACGCGGCGCAGGGCGTCCTCCAGGTCTTCGCTGACCTCGTCGATGTAGCGGTGCTCCAGCCGGCGGCGGGCGCGCCACTCATCCACCTCGACCACCAGGGCCACGCCCTCGTTCATCGTGACGGCCAGCGGTTGCGCCCCGCCCATCTCGCCCAGCCCGGCCGTCAGCACCCACTTGCCGCGCAAGGAGGGCCAGCCCGCCTGCCGCGCCGCCTCGGCGAACGTCTCGAACGTGCCTTGCAGGATGCCCTGCGTGCCGATGTAGATCCAGCTGCCGGCCGTCATCTGGCCGTACATGATCAGCCCCTCCGCCTCCCAGCGGTCGAAGTTCTCCTGGGTGGCCCAGTGGGGGACGATGTTGGAGTTGGCGATGAGGACGCGCGGGGCGTCGGCGTGGGTGCGAAAGACGGCCACCGGCTTGCCGCTCTGGACGAGCAGCGTCTCGTCGTCTTCCAGTTCGCGCAGGCTGCGCAGGATGGCGTCGAACGCCTCCCAGTTGCGGGCCGCCCGGCCGCGCCCGCCGTAGACGATGAGGTGTTCCGGGTCATAGGCCACCTCGGGGTCGAGGTTATTCTGGAGCATGCGGTAGGCGGCTTCCTGGAGCCAGCCTTTGCAGTGGAGGGTGGCGCCGCGGGGGGCGCGGATGGTGCGGGTCATGG
>NZ_JAYRVJ010000620.1:0-2681 GCF_041918635.1 Promineifilum sp. (SeqCode) | reverse complement strand
TGGTACGATTAACATGAAGCTAAGTCAGTTCGAGCCAGGCGAGTTCGGGCGGGGCGCGCTCCCCGTCCACTACCTCAGCCTCAACGGCGGCGCGCCCCAGGCGGTGGACGGCGCGGTAGTCGAGGAGGCGCTGGCCTGCATTACGCTCAACGGCGAGGAACTGGCGACCTTCATGTGCACGCCGCGCGACCTGCCGGAGATGGCTCTGGGCTTCCTCTACAACGAGGGGGTCATCAACGGGCTGGACGAGGTACGCGCCTGCCATGTCTCCAAGGATCGGACGTGTGTGGACGTGTGGTTGCACAACATGGAGTACCGGCCGCCGCGGCGGGCTATCATCACCGCCGGTTGTGGCGGCGGCGTCACGTTCGACGATCTATCGGAGGTTTACCCACCGCTGCAGAGCGACCTGACGGCCACGCCGGAGGAGCTGGCGGCCATCATGCGCCAACTGCACCTGGGCGCGGCGCTCTACCAGGAGGCGCGCGGCATCCACACCGCCGTGCTGGCCGACCGGGAGCGCATTCTGCTCCAGGTGGAGGACATCGGCCGGCACAACTGCCTCGACAAGCTGCAAGGGGCGGCGCTGCTGGCCGGCGTGCCGACAAAAGATCGCGTGCTGCTCAGCAGCGGCCGGATCAGCAGCGAGATGATCAACAAAGCGCGCCGGCTGGAAACGCCCATCGTTTGCTCCCGCACCTCGCCGACCAGCCTCTCCGTGGCGCTGGCCGAGGCGTGGAACCTGACGATCGTCGCCTACCTGCGCCAGGATCGGATGCGGGTGTATACGCATCCGGAGAGAGTAGTCAGTTACTAGTTGATAGTTATCAGTATTCAGTCTGAGCTGGCAAGTACCGATAACTGACAACTATCAACTGACAACTGTCAACTAACAGTGGAGCGTCTCATGACCGACATGGTGACATTGACCATCGATGACCAGGAAGTGACCGTCCCGGCGGGGACGACGATCTTGAAGGCGGCGGCCTCAGTCGGGATCGAGATTCCCGTCGTCTGCTATCACCCGTACCTGACGGCCAACGGACTCTGCCGGGTGTGCTCGGTGGATGCAGGGCGGCGGCTCCAGGCGGCGGCCTGTGTGACGCCCGTCGGCCAGGGCATGGTCGTCCATACCCAGACGAAGGACGTGCGGCGGGCGCGCCGGACTATCCTGGAGATGCTGGCCTCGACCGTGGATTTGAGCGAAGCGCCCCACCTACAAGACCTCATCCTGGCCTATGACGCCGACCCGGAGCGCTTCGAAGCGTTCGAGCGGCGCGAGACGCCCGTCTACGACGACAACCCGTTCTACATCCGCGACTACAACAAGTGCATCAACTGCTGGCGTTGCGTCCAGGTCTGCGCCGAGGACGCGCAGTATACCTTCGCGCTGAACTTCGACGGCCGCGGCTTCCACACCACCATCGGCACCTTCATGGATGACGGCATGCTCGACACGACCTGCGTCTTCTGCGGCCAGTGCGTCGGCGTCTGCCCCACTAACGCCCTGAAGCCCAAGCGGCAGGCCATGCTGGAAGAGGGCTACGACCCGGACGAGATCTTCCGCCAAACGCGGCGCGGGGGACGGAAGAAGCGGGCGCTCGTCGGCGAATAGCGACCTTTTCTTAGCTCCGCCAGGCCTGATGCATGGAGAGATACTATGATCGCCGAACCCGTTGAAACAACCGTCGAAGTGGAGTTCACCCGCCGCCGCTTTACGGTGACTGAATACCTGCGGATGGCCGAGGTCGGCC
Organism: Promineifilum sp. (SeqCode); assembly: GCF_041918635.1. Lineage (NCBI taxonomy): Bacteria > Bacillati > Chloroflexota > Ardenticatenia > Promineifilales (SeqCode) > Promineifilaceae (SeqCode) > Promineifilum (SeqCode) > Promineifilum sp. (SeqCode). The sequence continues at coordinate 927 of NZ_JAYRVJ010000620.1, read as the reverse complement.
TGCTGGCCGAGGATGACCGGGTGGAATTGCTCTGGGGGGAGATCGCCGAAATGAGTCCAATCAACATTGCGCATACATCGACCCTAAATCGGCTGGTCTGGGTGCTGACGAATGCTCTTGGTAAGCAGGCGATTGTCAGCGTACAGAATCCCGTGCAGTTGAGTGGCGAGAGTCTGCCGCAACCCGACATCGCAGTCCTACGGTTTCGGGAGGACTTTTACAGCGAACATCACGCCCAACCAGAGGACATTCTGCTCCTCATTGAAGTGGCCGACACGTCATTGAGCTATGACCGCCGCGTCAAAGGCGCGCTCTATGGCTCGGCCGGCGTCCCCGATTACTGGATCGTCAACCTATCAGCCCGCCAAATTGAGGTCTACCGCGAGCCGCGGCCGGACGGCTATCGCACCATCACCATCTACGCGCCGGGCGAGATGCTGTCGCCACTGGCCTTCGCCGATGTTGCCCTGAATGTTCGTGAAATCCTTGGAACTAGTGCCTAAACTGGTCATGAGAAGCGATATGTTCACATTTACAGCCGTATTCGAGCGAGTTGACGAGTGGTGGGTCGCCTACGTCGAGGAGTTGCCTGGGGCGAATACGCAAGGCGAGACCCTGGATGAGGCACGGGAAAACCTCAAGGAAGCGGTCCAACTAATCATTGAAGCAAATCGTGAAATCTCGAAGCGAACCTCTAGTAGTTCGACAGTCATTCGCGAGGAGTTACTGGTCACGGTCTAGCCATGAAGCGCCGTGCACTGATCAAACATCTCAAAGAACAGGGGGGCGAATTGTTACGTGAAGGCAGCAGGCATTCCGTCTACTGGAATCCGAATAGCAGCAAGACGTCAACCGTACCACGTCACAATGAAATTAAAGACACACTGGTGCTCAAGATATGCAAGGACCTTGACATCACTAGGCCAT
>NZ_JAYRVJ010000619.1:0-5261 GCF_041918635.1 Promineifilum sp. (SeqCode) | reverse complement strand
GGCAACGGGGCGATCACGCACTCGCTGGTCACGCGCTCGCGCTCCGGAACCTGGCGCACCATCGAGGCCCACCACCGCTGGGACAAGCTGATGCGGATCAGCGAGGTTGAGTACAGATAGAGCAGATGAAAGAACGGCCCGCTGATAACGCTGATTGAGCGCTGATGAACGCGGCAAGCTACGCTCTTTCAGCGTCAATCAGCGGGTAATCAGCGTCATCAGCGGGCCATTCCTGTGTATACACACCTGGTGTGTACTCATCTAGGGAGTATGTCTATGAGGAAGGTTCATCTGGCCCCTTCTATCCTGTCGGCCGATTTCGCGCGGTTGGGGTCGCAGGTCGAGGAGGCTTTGGTCGCCGGGGCGGACTACGTGCACGTGGACGTGATGGACGGCCACTTCGTGCCCAACATCACCATCGGCCCGCTCATCGTCGAGGCCGTGAAGCCCATCGCCGTCCGCTTCGGCGCGGTGGTGGACGTGCACCTGATGATCGCCGAACCCGACCGCTACCTGGCCGACTTCGCGCGGGCGGGGGCCGATATCCTGACCGTCCACGTCGAGACCTGCCCGCATCTGCACCGCAGCGTGCAGGCCATCCGCGAGTTGGGCGTCCGGCCGGGCGTGACGCTAAACCCGGCCACGCCGCTGGGGGCGCTGGAGGAGATTCTGCCCTACGTCGATCTGGTACTGGTCATGTCAGTCAACCCCGGCTTCGGCGGCCAGTCCTACATCCCCACCAGCACGGCCAAGATTCGGCGGTTGCGGGCCATGCTCGACGTCATCGGCTCGGCGGCCGAGCTGGAGGTGGACGGCGGCATCAAGCCCGACAACGCGGCCGAGGTGGCGGCGGCCGGGGCGACGGTGCTGGTGGCCGGCAGCGCGGTCTTCGGCGGTGGGCGTCCTATCGCGGACAATGTAGCGGCTTTCCGGCGGGCATTGGTGTAAAAACCAATCCTAATCGCTGACATTTTCTCATTCTCACTCTCCGGCCGGCGGCAGAAGAACCCGATCGTCCGCCGCTGGCGGCCGAACCGGCAGCCGGGACCCCGTAAGGGGCTCGTAGAGGCCCACGCCTATGCGATAGGGGCGCCCGTTCAGCGGCGCGAGGTTGAGCGTCCGCCGGTCGGCCACCACCTCGCCTGGCGCCCAACACCAGACCGGCGGAGCGCCGCCGCCGGGCGGTCCATCGCTCTGTCCCACAATGACGCCGTTCTCGTCAAGTAAGTGCACGAAGACCGAGTACTCAACGCGTGGGAAACGGATGGCCCGCCAATAGAGCGTCAGATTCAGCGTCTCGCCCGCTTCGGCCAGTTCATAGCCGCGCAAGGCGATCGCGTCGCCGAGCCGATAGTCGAGGGGTTGCGCGGAGGCGGGCATAGACCAGACGGGCGGTTGGGTGGCGGGCGAAATGCCCCGCCCGCCCAGCAGGTAGCCGGTGACGAGCGCCTGAACCAGGTAAGCGGCAAACAGGATGATGATCCAGCGCCGACCGCGCCCCCTGTCGGGGCGCGGTCGTTCGCCCCATCGTTCCACCCACCAGGCGAAACCTACCAATCCGCCCAACGGCATGAGGAATAACCACAACCGCCCCGTCTCGGCGCGCACGGCGGCCGACAGGTTCAGCAGCAGCACGGACAGAACCCAGCCGAGCGCCACCGCGTTGAAGCGACGGCGTCCCCACCGGCCGGCGGCCGAGGCGACGGCGATTCCCGAGGCCCCCACCGCGCCCACGAACGGCACAATGCCCATGAACACGGCCAGATCGTAGAGGTTGAACAGAAACCACGTTGGGTAGTTAAGCCGGTACTCGCGGTGGATGGCCTGGCCGACGTGGAACATCTGCCAGCCGTTGACGCCGGCGGCCAGGTATAGGAAACCCCAGAATGCCAGGAGCGCGATCAGAACCGTCCCGCCGGCCACCGCGAGCCGGCCCAGGCGCGAGCGCCGACCCTCGCGGCCCATCCAAACGTGCGCGGCCAGGATGCTGAAAACAAACGCCGTTATCGGCAGGACGGTGAACGAGAAGAAACTGCCCACGGCCAGAGAGACGGCCAAAAGCACAAGCGCGAAGCGCCGCCCGTCGCAGAGGTAACGGACGCCCAGCCACGACGCCGCCAGACCAAGCAGCGCGTAGGCCACGTCAAAGCGGCCGGAGAAGACGAGCAGCGCGGGCGTGAAGGCGTAGCCAACCGCGGTCAACCGCGCCGCCGAGGGTGAATAGAAGCGCCGTCCCAACGCGTAGAGCGGCAGCACGCCCAGCCCGCTTAACAACACGATGGCGACCCGCAATCCGGCGGCGGCCAGTTGTGGCGGGGTGTAGCCCTGGAACTCCGGGGCGGCGCAATCGTAACGGTGGAACCAGCGCCCGAGGAGGTCGGCCGCAATCGGCAGCCGCGCCATCACCCGGTAAGTCGCCCAATAGGCCAGCGGCCAGCCCGGCGGCTGCGTTCGCAGATGAACGTCGTCGTAGGTAGGCATCTTCGCCGTGTGCGCGCGCGCGAAGGCCAGCGGATCTTCGATGCGCATCCCCACCCGCCAAAACGCCGGCTGGCTCGTGACGGCCAGACTTAACGGCTGGGAGCGATGCTGCGCCGCGATGGCTAGCTGGAACAGAGGCGTCAGGATCACCAGCAGCGTCAGGAAGGGCGCCGTCCGCCGCCGGCTCCAGACCAGACCGGTTTCAGGACGGTCGGCGGTCGCCGATCTGTCAGGGTTATCCGGGCGCAACGCCACCACCGCCAACACCAACCCGGCAGCGAACAGGAGCGGCATCAGCAGGAAACGCCCGCCGGGCGTGGGGACTCGCCGCACCCAAACCCAATTGCTGCCGTGCACCCAGGCGGGCCAATCAACTATCAGCCCAATAGCATAGAGCGCCGACAGCGATAGTGCTATAATCGCCAGGATGACAGGGAGAGAGAGCCGCGAGCGCCACGTTGCCGGCATCATAGGCCGACCATTCTAGCACCCCAGGCCGAGATGACGAAACACCGATGACGAGAACGACGCCCCCCCCCGACTCTACGCAATCATCCCTCTGGCCGCGCGCCCGTCCTGATTTGTTGGGCGCGGCCGCGCGTCTGGCCGCGCTGGCACTGTTCGCGGTCGTCGTCGTTCGCGCCGCCTGGCTCAGTGACGACGCGTACATCTCCTTCCGCGTGGTGGAGAACGCCATCGGCGGTCTCGGCCTGACCTGGAACCCGGCCGAACGTGTCCAGGCCTATACTCACCCGCTATGGCTGTTCGCGCTGATCGGCGGCCGGTTGTTGACCGGGGAACTCTATTACACCACCATCTGGCTCTCGATCACCCTCTCGGCCGGCGTGGCCTGGCTGCTGGCCTTTCGCGCTCCGGTCGGCCCGGCTGCCGCGGTCTTCGGTCTGCTCATCCTGACCTTTTCCAAAGCCTTCATTGATTTCTCGACCTCCGGTCTGGAGAACCCGCTCGCCCATCTGCTGCTGACGCTGTTCTGTCTGGAGTACCTGGTTGGGGAGGCGAATGACCGGCGCGTATTCGTCCTCGCCCTGCTGGCGGGTCTCCTGGCGCTGAATCGCACCGACACCCTGCTGCTGGTTCTGCCGGCGCTTGTCTGGGCAGTATGGCGGCAGCGAACGCCGCGGGCGCTGGCGCTGGCCGCCGCCGGTTTCCTGCCGTTTCTTCTCTGGACGGCCTTCTCGCTGTTCTACTATGGCTTCCCCTTCCCCAATACGGCCTACGCCAAGATTGGGACCGGAATCGCCACGGCCGATCTGGCCCGGCAGGGGTTAGCCTACTTGCGCAACTCGCTGAGGTGGGACCCCCTGACACTGACGGTGATCGGCGCGGGCGTGCTGGCCGGGGTTGCGCAAGGCGCCCGCCCCGATATATCGGGCGCGCCGCGCGCCTGCGCCGCGGGCATCGTCCTCTATCTCGTCTACGTCGTGCGCATTGGCGGGGATTTTATGAGCGGGCGGTTTCTGGCCGCGCCGCTCCTGGTCGCGGTGATCCTGCTCATGATCGCGGGCGACAGGTGGCTACGACGGCCGGGCGTCACGGCTGTATCACTGGCGGCTGTGGCCCTCCTGGGCTTCCAGGCCCACTTCCCGACCGTGCTCAGTGATGGCCGTTATGGCGCGCTGCCGCAACATGAAGCGTGGCGCGATGGCGACATCGCCGACGAGCGCGTCTACTACTACCCTTTTACCGGCCTGCTGAACCCGGCGCGACAACTCCACCCGTGGGCCGAGCAGGGCCAGGTGTTGCGCGCCCAGGGGCCGGCCGTGGTCGAACATGGAAACGTCGGCTTTTTAGGCTATTTCGCCGGGCCGGACGTTCACATCATTGATCGCAATGGGCTGACCGACCCGCTGCTGGCTCGATTGCCGGTGCGCGACCCGGCCGAGTGGCGGGTCGGCCACTATCGGCGCAATGTGCCGGACGGCTATGCCGACACGTTGCGCGCCGGTCGCAATGTGATCGCGGATGCCGGCTTGGCCCAATTCCACGACGCCCTGAGCATCGCGATTCGCGCGCCTCTGTTTGACCCGCGCCGGCCGGCGGAAATCTGGCGGCTCAATCTGGGCTGTTACGGCCATTTATTACCGGGCCATTGAGGTTCCATCAGTCCAGACATAGCGGCCCGCCGCTTGGGACCTTCTGAAATACGATCCCTGCCGTATGAACAGCACTACTCCTCTAACACCGAGCGTCGTGGTCATCGGCAACGTGGGCATTGACACCAACGTCTACCTCTACGGCGCGGACATCGATTTCAGCGTGGAGGCCAACTTCAGCGACAACCGCGACTACGTGGGGCAGGCGGGCGGCTATACCAGCCGGGGTTACGCCGCGCTGGGCGCGCCGACAGCCTTCATCGGTCACGTGGGCGACGACTTCAGCGGGCGCTTCATCCGCGAGACGCTGGCCGCCGATGGCATCGACAGCCGCGCCCTGTTCACCGACCCGGCCGGCACGGCCCGCAGTGTCAACTTCATGTATCGCGACGGCCGGCGCAAGAACTTCTACGACGGCAAGGGGCACATGACACTGATGCCCGACCTCGATCTGTGCCGCAAGGTGCTACGCGGGGCGCGGTTGGCCCACTTCCACCTGCCGAACTGGGCGCGCCGCCTGTTGCCCATCGCGCGGGAGGAGGGGCTGACCATCGCCTGCGATCTGCAGGACGTGGTAGACCCCGCCGATCCCTACCGGCAGGACTTCATCCGCGAGGCCGACATCCTCTTTTTCTCGGCGGCCAACTTCCCGGACCCGACGCCGCT
>NZ_JAYRVJ010000618.1:0-4062 GCF_041918635.1 Promineifilum sp. (SeqCode) | reverse complement strand
CGTCGGCGTGTCCAGTACGGCGTAGAAGGCGCTCAGGAAGAGCGGCGAGCCTTTGTCTTGCAGGATGAACTCGTTCACCCGCCGCAACGCCTCGGCCGGACTGTGCCCGTCGAGGGCGTAGGTGCGCATCAGCGTCCGGCTAACGGCCATGTAGAGCGCCGCCGGCACGCCCTTGCCGGTCACGTCAGCGATCATCAGGTGCACCTGCGTCGGGTCGTCCGGCGTCACGACGAAGTCGTACAGGTCGCCGCCCACCTCGCGCGCGGCGCGGTAGCCGGAGGCGAGTTCGTAACCCGGCACGTAGGGGCAGGCGGCCGGCAGCAGGCTGAGCTGGATGCGCCGGCCGATGGCCAACTCCTCCTCCATCCGCTGGCGCTTGACCTCTTCCTCCATCAGCCGCCGCGTCCGGACGGACATGATGTTCATCACCCGCAGGGCGAACTGCGGCGACCGGCTGACGAGTTCCATAAAGCGGGGGCGCTCGATGCGCAGCAGGCAGCAGTCGGTGGCGGCGTGGGCTGTGGCGCTGCGGGCCCGGTCGTCCAGCATGGCCATCTCGCCCAGGATCATCCCCGGCGTCAGATAGTCGATGCGCTTGCCCTTGACCGTGATGGCCAGTTCGCCCTCCACCAGGACGAACATGGCGTCACCCACCTCGCCCTCGCGGATGACAACGGTCCCCGTCGGCGCGTAGATGCGCTCCTCCGTCCCGGCCAGCGACGCTAACTCGGCCGGCGTGAGGATGGTCTGAGTGACGAAAGCGGGCGGCGTAGCCATCAGTTGGCGGCGGGGGCCAGGGCGTGGCGCTTGATGAAGATGAGTTCGTTGCCGCCGTCCAGGGCGCGGTAAACGAGCGCGTCCGTCAGCTGGCGCATCATGTGGATGCCCAACCCGCCCAGCGGCCGCTCCTCCAGCGGCCGGTAGATGTCCGGCGGCGGGACGGTGGTCGGGTCGAAGCGCGGGGCCTCGTCGGTCAGGATCACGCGCAGTTCGTCGCCATCGGCCTCGACGCCGACGCTGAGCGGCCCCGGCGCGCCCTCGTAACCGTGCAGCAAGACGTTGGTGACGGCTTCATTGACGGCCAGCACCAGGTCGCCGGCGTCATCCTCCGTGCCGCCCAGCATGGTCACCGCACCTTCCAGGTAGTCGCGGATGTCGTTCAGGTCTCTGACCGTGGCCGAACTGTAGCGCAACGTCAAGGATTTCATCCGAAAGAACTGACGGCGGCCGGGATGGTGTCGTGGATGTCGAGGAACATGTCGTAGCCCGCGGTCGACAGCGCCTTCATACCGTTCTTCGAGGGATTAACCAGCTTGAGGTGGGGCGACTTGTAGGCGCCATGGATGATCTCGCGCACCGAGGCTTCGGCGTCGGCCGTGTCGGCGCTGCGCAGGAGCATGTAGATGGTGTGGATGGCCCGCAGGCCGGCGCTGCTGATGAACGGCACGTGCGACAGGTCGAGCACGATGTTGCGCGCCCCCTCGGCGAAGGCCGCCCGCGCGCGCGCCTCCAGCGGCTCCTCGGCGATCAGGTCGCCCGTCAGTTGCAGGATCGTCACCGGCGCGGGGCCGGTCTCACGCCAAGCCGTTATTTCCATGTCAATCGCCTCCCGTTTTGCCTGCTCGCGCAATGCCCGGCGCGAGGCCGGAGTGCCGTATATAGTACATAGCGACCGGGCCGTGGTCAATATGCCGAGTAAAGAGAAAGAAATGGCTACGGATTACGACGGATAAAACGAATAAAGACGGTTTCTTAATCCGTTTCATCCGTCGTAATCCGTAGCCATTCTCTACAACAACAGCGCCATGACCAGGTCGTCGATGTACTCCCCACTGCGGTGGACGGCGCGGCGGCGCGTGCCCTCGTATTCGAAGCCGCACGACTCGTACAGGGCGATGGCCCGCGTATTGCGGGCGAAAACGTGCAGTTCGATGCGGCTCAGCGTGCCGGCGTCGCGCGCCCAGTCAATGGCCCACTCGATCAGCCGGCGGCCGACGCCCCGACCGCGCCACGCCTGGGCCACAGTGATGCCCAGCGTCGCCGCGTGCCGCACGTTGCGCCGCTTGCCGCCGTCCAGTGTCAGTTGGCCAACGATTTGCCCATCATACTCGGCCACCAGGAACAGGCAGTTAGGCTGCCGGCCCATGTCGGCGATGATGCGCGCCTCCGTCTCGATCGTCGGCGTGAACTCGTCCACCTCGGTGATCAGGTTGATGCCCGGCTCGGCAAAGATGCGGCGCAGATAGGCGATGATCTGGGCAGCGTCCGCCGGCCGCGCTTCACGAATAATAGGCGTCATAGGGGGTTGATCGGCAAGCGTTTGATGAAAGCACACCCGCGGTCGAGCAGTTCCTCGTGGTCGGCCGGCGCGGGCAGGTCGCGCAGCAACTCGACAGTGCGCCGCCGCAGCACGTCCTGGGCCGCCGGCCGCCCCTCCAGTTGCCACGTCTCCATGCTCCAGTGGGGGAAGAGGCGGCTGGTGTAGTAACCCGTCTTGTACCGTTCCAGCGTCGAGGGCGTCGTCAGGAAGTGGCCGCCGGGGCCGACCGCGTCGATCTCTTCCAGCACGGCGTGGGCGTCGTCCAGCTGGAAGCCGCCGGCCAGCCGCCGCGCCTGGTCAATGATCTCGTGCACGTGGACGAGCGTCAGCGGCGAGATGGCCTTGGAGCCGAGTGTGTCGCCGATGAACGGGGCCAGGCCGCCCCCCGTCATGCTGAACGTCAGCGCGTTCATCCAGTAGGTGTCGGCGGCGATGAGATCCATGCCCCAGCCCGTGCCGCTGCCCGACGTGCCGGTGTGGGGCAGGCCATAGTGGGCCATCATTTCCGCGCAAGCCAGGTTGACCAGGATGCTCTGCGGATCGTAGAAGTTCATCATGGTCTTCATATCGAAGTAGACCGGCAGCATGCCCAGGCTGATCGGCGCGCCGGGGCGGATGAGCTGGCTGATGGTCAGCCCGGCCAGCAGTTCGGCCAGCAGCAGCGCCAGCGTGCCGGCCGGCGTCAGCGGTGTGGACGCGCCGGCCATGCTGTAGTTGGAATAGATGACCGGCAGCCCGCGCGCCACGGCCGTCATCAGCTTGTCGGCCGTGCCCTCGTTGACCACCAGCGGCGAGACGGGGTTGAAGTAGGGCAGCACGAACGGCCGCGCCGCCAGATCGCCGTGCAGCGCCTCGAACATGTCCAGCACCGCCGGAAACTTCGTCTCGTCCGACACCAGCAGCACGAGCGGCTTGGTCGTGTTGGCGATCATCTCCAGGCTGGCGTACAGGTCGGTCAGTTCCACCGGCACATCCTGGACGATGCCGACGGTGGAGATGACGTCGTAGTGGGGCAGGACGCTGCCCAGCCGCACCATGTCCTGCATGTGGCGGCGGGTGAAGGGCGTCACGTCGTCGGTCAGCGGGTCCTGATAGAACAGCGCCGTGACGCCGATGCCGAAGCGCAGCCGGTCGTCGCCCAGCTTGAAGACGTGGCGGCCGGCGCGGTCGTATACGTCGATGGTTTTCGGGGCGCTGCGCAACGCCTCCTCGACCACCGCCGGCGGCAGTTGGAGGATATCGTCGCGGGCCGTCGCGCCCAGCCGCTTCTCCAGGAAGCGCAGCACGCGCGGCGAATCGACGCGCACGCCCGTCGTCGCCAGGATGCGCAGAGCGTAGCCGTGGACTTGCCGCTTCTGCTCCTCCGACAACAGCGTCAGGCGAGGGCGGGCGTTGGCGGGCGGGGGTTCTTCCTCCGTGTCTCGCTGTGTCCGCCCTCTGTGTCTCTCTGTGTTCCTCTTCATCTCAGGCCAGTCATCATATAGAGTCCGTCCACCTCAAACCCCAACCGCCGGTAATACGCCCGCGTGCCGATGGCGCTGATGACGGCCAGCCGGTCGTAGCCCGCCGCCCGCGCCATCGCCCTGGCCCGCTCTACGAGCCTGGCCCCCAGGCCGGTGTGCTGCGCTTCGCCCGCACTGCCGTCGCCGGGATTGAGCACCGGCCCGTAGACGTGCACCTCGCGGATCATGGCGCAGCCGGCCAGCTCCGGGAACGCTTGGTTGGCTTCTGTGGGGAGCAGG
>NZ_JAYRVJ010000617.1:0-3695 GCF_041918635.1 Promineifilum sp. (SeqCode) | reverse complement strand
GAACAACGTGCTGCTGGCGACGGGGCAGCCGCGCATGATGGCTTGAAAGAGCAGGGGAGCGGGGGTGCAGGGGCTCGTATCAGGTGGCAAGCCCACCGAATTGCATCCTCTTTCTCCCCCGCTCCCCTGCCCCCCTGCTCCCCCGCTCCTCCACCACTTAGTTGCCTCCCCCATCATCCCGGCTTAGAATAAAGGGAGCATGCGCCGCGGGGCGCGTGACTTCCCACAATCTCTCGCTTGCGCAAGGTGAGCGCGGTATGACCGGCAGTAGTAATCTGACCCTTTTTCTCATCGGGTTGGCCATCGGCATCACCGTTGCCCTGTCCGGTGGCCTGATCGACTATGGGCTGCATCTCCGGCGCAACCGCGAACCGACCTTCGGCGTGCCGGGCTGCCTGGTTTACACAGTGGGGGGCCTGGTCCTGGCTGGCGTCGTGGCGCTTATCGCCTCGCTCATCGTGACGGGCGGCGTGGGCGCGGCGCTAATTATGGGGGCAGGGGTCATGGTGGGCTTCTACGCCGGCTTCATCCTGCTCGTCGGGCTGTGGTTCCTGCACGACAGCGCGCGCCAGCCGGCCGAGAAGACAATGCCATCCGATTCCACCGTTCCCTGACCGCCGCTCGCGGCGGCCGCGCCCCTACCGGAGGTTCACCGCTCGTGGCCGTTCGCATCGCTCTGACCCTGCTCCTGTTCGCCATCGGCATCGCCGTCATGTACTGGCTCCAGGAGACCTATGGCGGCCTGCTGGCCGCGCTCATCGGCTCCCTGTTCTTCCTCTTCGCGCTGGCTATCTGGACGCTGCCCCCAACCACGTTCGAGCGCGGCCGCCGCCTGGATCCCATGCAGCGGCGCGTGATCGGCATGCTGCTGGGCACGACGCTGGGCATGTTCGGCGGGCTGGCCGTGGCCGCGTTCGTGCCGCGGCCGTTCAACTGGATCGTCCTGGGCGCGGTGGCCTTGGGCGTCACCATCTGGTGGTACCGCCGGCCGTGACGAAGAGCATTAATCCGCAGATTTGGCAGATTAGGCAGATTTCCAGAACGCCGTATGCGGTTAACGCTACACACAGCAGAGCCTTCTTAAATCTGCCAAATCTGCCAAATCTGCGGATGATTCAACTGCTTCAGGAGGCACGACTATGACCTACAACCTCACCTCCCTCGACCTGCCCAAACTCAACGGTCGCACGCTGCGGCTGTTCAGCGCCGCGCTCGATAATGGCGCGCTGCGCGGGGCGATGCTCGGCCAACTGTTGAAGCAAGGGGGCGTGACCAACCTGCGCGAGTGGGAGTTCGAGGACGCGCCGACTTTCTTCCCGCTGGCGCTGGAGGAAGCCGGGGCGTGGCGCGACGTGCCGCCGGTCGATTGGGCCGCCTTGCAAGCGCAGATCGCCGGCCGCACCAACCGCGAGCCATTCGCCGCCATCAGCGATTACGCCCGCGCCTACCGCGACGGGGCGACGACGCCGGAAGCGGTGTCCGAGGCCGTGCTGGCGGCCATCGCCGATGCCGACGACGACCCGCGCCCGCTGCGCGCCTTCCGGGCCACCGACCGCGCCGACCTGGCCGAGCAGGCGCGCGCCTCGGCCGAGCGCCACCGCGCCGGCCGGCCGCTAAGCCTGCTGGACGGCGTGCCCGTGGCCGTCAAGGACGAGGTTGACCAGACGCCTTACGGCACAACGGTGGGCACCAGCTTCCTGGGCCAGACGCCGGCGGCGACCGACGCGACCATTGTCGCCCGGCTGCGGGCCGCGGGTGCGCTGCTGATCGGCAAGACGAACATGCACGAGATCGGCATCAACCCCGACGGCTTCAACGAGCACTACGGCATCATCCGCAACCCGTACAGCCTGACCTGCCACGCTGGCGGCAGTTCCAACGGCTCGGCCGCCGCCGTAGCCGCCGGCTTCTGTCCCGTCGCCATCGGCGCGGACGGCGGCGGCTCCATCCGCATCCCGGCGGCGCTAACGGGCATGGTCGGGCTGAAGGCGACGTTCGGCCGGGTCAGCGAGCACGGCGCGGCCCCGCTGACCTGGACGATGGGCCATCTAGGCCCCATCGGCGCGACGGTGGCCGACGTGGCCCTGGTCTATGCCTGCATCGCCGGGCCGGACGCGCGCGACCCCAATAGCCTGCACCAGCCGCCCGTGTCGTTCCAGCAGTGGGATCAGACCGACCTGCACGGCTTAACGCTGGGCATCTACCGGCCGTGGTTCGAGCACGCCGACCCGGAGATCGTCGCCGACTGCGACGAGATGGTGAAGCGTCTGGCGGAGATGGGGGCGGTCGTGCGCGAGGTGGAGATTCCTGAATTGGACGAGATGCGCGTGGCCCAGGCGGTCACCATCCTGGCCGAGATGGCGAGCAACATGGACGCCCACGCTGCCCACTGGCCGGAGCTAAGCCCGTCCACACGGGTGAACCTGACGCTGGGCAAGGCGACGACCGCTTTCGATTATTTGCAGGCGCAGCGGGTGCGCACGCGGGCGCTGGGCCACTTCCGGCGGGCGTTCAAGACGGTGGACGTTATCCTGACGCCGGCCACGGCGGTGACGGCCCCGACCGTGCCGGACAATTGCGAGCGCGACGGCTGGTCGGACCTGAGCGCGGTGACGGAGTTGATGCGTTTCGCCATGCCGGGCAATTTGACGGGGCTGCCGGCCATCGCTTTCCCGGTGGGGTATGACCGGCGCGGGCTGCCGATCGGGATGCAGGCGATGGGGCGGGCATGGGAGGAACACGTGTTGTTGCGGCTGGCCTACGCCGCCGAGCACGTCGCTCCCCGCCGCCGGCCGCCGGTCTTCTACGACATCCTCGACAGCGTTACGCGCCCCAAAGCCGCCGGCCGCCAGCACCTCGAACCGGCATGAAGAGGAAGAGAATCATCCGCAGATTAGGCAGATTGGGCAGATTAAGAAAAGACGATGATTGAACGAGACCCTCGTACGTATGCGATCATTGGTGCAGCGATGGAAGTTCACAAACAGCTTGGGCACGGTTTCTTGGAGGCCGTCTACCAAGAGGCGCTGATGGTAGAGCTAAAGGAGCGTGGAATACCATTTAGCAGAGAAGTCAATCTGCCCATCTTTTATAAGGGTTGTCCCCTTGCCATTCATTATCGGGCAGATTTTGTCTGCTTCTCCTCAGTCATTGTGGAATTGAAGGCTTTAACCCGATTGAGCGGGATTGAAGAATCTCAGCTGATAAACTACCTGAAAGCAACAAATCTTGAGGTAGGCCTGCTGTTGAATTTCGGCGGCCAGTCTCTTGAGTACCGCCGCTACTCACTCTCATTCTTAAAATCTGCCAAATCTGCCAAATCTGCGGATTACTCCTCTGGGAGCCGATGATGGACGTCACGTTGAGGGAGTGTCAGGAACGGGTGGATGAGTGGATCCGGACGGTGGGCGTGCGCTACTATTCGGAGCTGACCAACCTGGCCGTCCTGGTCGAGGAAGTGGGCGAGGTCGCCCGGGTGATGTCGCGGCGCTATGGCGACCAGAGCGCCAAGCCGTCGGACGAGGGGCGCGACCTGGCTGAGGAGTTCGCCGACGTGCTCTTCGTCCTCATCTGCCTGGCCAACCAGACCGGCGTCGACCTGACCGCCGCCTTCGAGGCCACGCTGATCAAGAAGACCGCCCGCGATCGCGAGCGGCATGCGAACAATCCGAAACTGAGGCAGGGGGGCGGGGGGG
>NZ_JAYRVJ010000616.1:0-3096 GCF_041918635.1 Promineifilum sp. (SeqCode) | reverse complement strand
GATCTGCCGCTGGAAGGCCGGCTCGCGGTGCGCTCGTTCGACCTGGTCATGGATCAGGTTGTGAACGCCAGGATTCTCACTCAGGATGAGGGCGGCGGCGCTTACCCCGCGCCCTAACACCTGCCGCGCCAGCGCCCGGCTGCGGTCGATCTCCTCCTGGCCGGCCCGACCCCAGTTTTCCACCTGCGCCGCGGCGCGCCGCTCCAGTCCGGCCATCTCCTGGCGGAGGGGCGCGAGGGGGGCGAGTAGGCGGCTGCTACCTGCCGCGTTCGCTGAGATGACGGCGAGGGAGCCAGCCGTTTGCGCGACTTGCCTGGCTGTTCGTAACCCCCGGCCGGCCGCGCGGGTCGCGCCGCGCGCCAGGCCGGTTGCAACCTGGCGCGTTTGCCGCGCGTCGTTCTCGTCTGGGACGATCACGAGGGTGCGCGAGTCGCCTTGATCCGCTTCCCAATCAGCGACTTGCTGCTTGAGCCAATCGCCGGCCTCGAAGAGAGCGCCAGCGCCAACGGTGAAAGCTGCTTTGAAAAGGCTCTTGCTCACTTGTCTACCTCTGGTCTAGAAACCCTTAGAAACCGAGTTTCTTTTGAGGAACTCGGTTTCTCGGACGGTTTTCAGGGCTTCTATGCCGGTTCCGGGTCTCGATCCATCAGCGCCGTCGCTGTCTCGCCGGCCATCACCATGTCGGGCGTCAAGGTCTCCATGAGTTTCAACAGCACGGCAATCAACCCCGTCCAGCCCGTCTGATGGCTGGCCCCCAGGCCCGCGCCGTTGTCGCCGTGGAAGTACTCGTAGAACAGAATGTTGTCACGCCAATGCGCATCCTGCTGGAACTTCTCGGCTCCGCCAAAGACAGGCCGGCGACCATCCTCGTCGCGGAGAAAAATGCTTGCCAGCCGTCGCGCAATCTCTTGAGTGACCTCGAAGAGCGTCATCTGGTTGCCGGAGCCAGTCGGACACTCAATCCTGAAGTCGTCGCCATAGTACGAATAATACTGGAGTAGCGAGCGTATAATCAGGATGTTGATCGGGAACCAAATCGGGCCGCGCCAGTTGGAATTGCCGCCGAACATGCCGCTGTCCGACTCCGCTGGTAGATATTGTACCCGAAATTCATGGCCGTTCACATTGAATGTGTAGGGGTGTTCCAGGTGGAAACGGGACAGAGAGCGGATGCCGTACGGTGAAAGGAACTCCTCTTCGTCGAGCATACAAGCCAGAACGCGCCGCAACTTGTGTTCATCCAGAACTGAGAACAGAATCCGGCCGTTGGCTCCGGGGCGAGTCGGATCGTGTATCGTGGCTGCCAGCGCGGGCGTCCGCGACAACCGTCGGGCGACGCGACGAGCCAACTGGGGGAACCTCGTCACCGTTTCGCTGGAGATGACAGTGGCCGCGCACAGAGGCAGCAGCCCGACCAGCGAACGCACCTTCAGCCGCGTGGCGCGGCCATCGGGCAGGCGCAGCACGTCATAGTAGAACCCATCGTGCTCATCCCACATCTCATCGTGCTTGTCGCCGATTCGATCCATGGCCGAGGCGATGTAGAAGAAATGCTCCAGGAACTTCAGCGCCATGTCCTCGTAGACGGGATCATGGTTTGACAGTTCGATGGCGATGGAGAACATGTTCTGGCAGAAGAAGGCCATCCAGGCTGTGCCGTCGGCTTGCTCCAGCATGCCGCCGGTTGGCAGCTCCGAGCTGCGGTCGAACACACCGATGTTGTCCAGACCCAGAAAGCCGCCCTCGAAGACGTTGCGCCCGCTGGGGTCTTTGCGATTCACCCACCAGTTGAAGTTCATCAACAGCTTGAGGAAAGCGGACTTCAGGAAGGCGATCTCGCTACGGCCGTTCAGAAGCTCGCTGACGTTATAATTGTAAAGCGTAGCCCAGGCGTGGACGGGCGGGTTGACGTCGCTGAAGTTCCACTCGTAGGCCGGCAACTGACCGTTGGGGTGCATATAGAGCTCGCGCAACATCAGCTGGAGCTGATCCTGGGCGAAGGCGGCATCCACCATATTGAGCGCCACCGTGTGGAAGGCCAGATCCCACGCCGCGTACCACGGGTACTCCCACTTGTCCGGCATGGAGATGATCTCGGCGTTGAGCATATGATGCCAGTCACTGTTGCGCAGTTGGCGGGCCAGGTCTGAGTCGGAATCGCCGCTGTGTTCTTCAAGCCAGCGGCGCAGGTCGTAGTAGTAGAACTGCTTGCTCCACAGCATCCCGGCCAGCGCCTGGCGCACGACGCTTCGCTCATCGTCGGACAGCGAATTGGGGATCATCGCGTCGTAGAACTCATCGGCTTCCGTCCGGCGCGCGGCGAATATCTCTTCGAACTCGCTCTCCAGCGGATGCTGCCCGGCGTCGCCCAGTTGGTCGGGCGCGACGTCGGTCAGCCGCAGACGGACGACGGCCGTCTCACCCGGCTCGATCTGCATGTGGTAATGGGCAGTAGCCTTGGTTCCGGTGGCCTCCCAGCTGACAGCTTGCTTCTCGCCGTTCACGAGGTAATTGTTAACGCCGTCCTTGACGTAGCGTGTGTCGTTGGGACAGTTCAGGATGCGCTGGTTGTTGGTCTCGTTCTCTGTGAAGAGCAGTTCTAGCGCTCCCTGCGTGTACAGATAGCGGTCGCCCAATTCTGGATGGCGCAGCGCGATGACCGGCCCACCATTTGGCCCTTGGACGGTTTCCAGGCGCGGCTTTTCCGCGCCTGGCGTCGTCCACCACGTGTTGCGGAACCAGGCGGTCGGCAGGATGTGCAGCGGCGCGGCGTCGGGGCCGCGGTTGACGGCGCTGATCTGGATCAGGATGTCCTCTGGCCCGGCCTTGGCGTACTCGACAAAGATGTCGAAGTAGCGATTTTCGTCGAAGACGCCCGTATCGAGCAGCTCGAACTCAAAGTCGGCGCGGGTGCGCTGACGGTTGGCTTTAATGATCTCGTTGTAGGGGAAGGCGGCCTGCGGATACTTGTACAGATACTTCATGTACGAGTGAGTCGGCGTGCTGTCCAGATAGAAGTAGTACTCCTTGACATCCTCGCCATGGTTGCCTTCCGAGTTGGACAGGCCGAAGAGGCGCTCCTTGAGAATGGGGTCT
>NZ_JAYRVJ010000615.1:0-2540 GCF_041918635.1 Promineifilum sp. (SeqCode) | reverse complement strand
TCCACCAGTTCCTCGGCCGTCGGCCCCTGGCTGGTGTCGATGAAGGTCAGGCGCAACTGGCTCAGCGCCGGCGGCTCGGCCCCCTCGACCGGCGCGCTGTAGAGCGCCCGCACCTGCACGAAGCGGTGGGTCTGACCGGCCTCGGGAACCATCACCATCTCGCCGACGATCTCGGCCTCGTCCGGCTCCATCCAGTCGTGGTTGGCGCGAACAGACACCCACTCGCCCCACGTCTGGCCGTCGGGGCCGGTGCGCACCTGAAGCTCGATGCCCTCGGCCGCCGTCCCCGTCCATTGCGGCACGACGGCGTTGAACGGGATGGGCGCTTCGATGATCTGGGAGGTGAAGGTAGACGAGGTGATGGACAGTAGGCCGTCCAGCAAGGTCGCGCCCATCTCCGCCCCGGCGGCCAGTTCGTCGGCGCTGAGCACCAAGTCGGCCATCGGGTCGCGGTCGGCCTCGGCCGGCTGGCCCAGCGCCCCGCTAGCTGGCCCGGCGACGAGCGCGGTCAGGATCAGGAACGTTACTAACAGTACAGTTTTCATGGCGACGAATTCCCCAGTGGGCGGCGCGTGGCGGCCCGCTGTCTCAGGGGACATTCTAACAGAAGCAGGGGGTGTGGTGCAAAGGGCGCTTTATGGTCGCTGGAGGCACGGAATCTTCATCCTCACATTGTCCGGCCGGTCGTTCGGTTTATGCTCCTGGCTGATGCCGGCGTTCTTATCAGGTGAGGACCAGCCCACCAGCCCATAACCACGGGCGAAGAAAAATCGCTCGCCATGCAGGCCAGCTAGCTCGATCACGTCCGGCACGGTCTTGTCGTTCCACGTCATCGAAGCGTGGTGGGCGACCAACCTCGTATGGTTGGAGGCGTCGCCGCTGTTCAGACCCGAGCGGCTACAATCCCGTTTCATGAAGAACTGCACGTGATGCTTCTGGCCGACGAAGGTCTCGGTGACCTGCATGCGCCGGTTGGCCCAGCGCGCCCCCTCGTGGCCGTCCTCCCACTGGATGTAATAGCGGTCGTTGTCGGGCGAGGTGTCCCAGCCGCGCCAGATATAATTCTCGTCAGCCCACAACTCTTCCCAATTCTCGTTCTTGACAATAAAAAAGCGATGGCCCTCTCGCTGTGTCTGGAAGCGTTCTTGCCCGCCGCCGGCCGTGAGGACTTCGTAGAGACGGCCATCGCCGCGCATATAGTCCAACAGGTCGATACGCCCGCCCTGTGAGGGAAAGGGCGGCGGTGAATCTGGGATCGCGCCGGCCGGGAACTCTGGCAACTGGCGCATGAATGGCGTCGGATCAATATAGTTGAAAGGGTAGATCGTTGGCCCATGACCGAACCGCTTGAGCGAAAAGTGCAGATGTGATCCGGCGTGAGGTTTTTCTGGCGTCGGCCTGGGAGACACGTTGCCGGTACTATCAGCAAAGCCGATCACGGCTCCGCCTTCGACTTTCTGACCCGGCTGGACGATCACGCGCTCCAGGTGGCCGTAGATGGACTGATAACCAGCTACGTGCTCGATCCGAACGTGAGTCCCATAACCGGATGGTTTGGCCGGGTTGGCGACAACCGTGCCGCCGGCCGCCGCGAAAATGGGCGAACTGAACGGCGCGTGGATGTCAATGCCCTCGTGCGCCGGCAGGAAGGGGCCTAGATTGGGCGGCCTCTTCTTCTTCTCCTGTTCCTCAAACTGCCGGTACCATTCCGCGGCAGCGCCAAAACCACGCGTGAGCGTCGTCCCGGTGCACGGCCAATGGGTGAGGCGAAATTCGCCCGACGGCACGACGGCCGGCGCGTGGGCCGGGAAGCTCTCGTCTACCAGTCGAACACCGCTGGCCATCAGCGCCGCAAACTGTCCCTCCTGTAAACGCTCCCGGCCCCACAAGCGAACGTGTGAGGCCGGGCCGGCGATTTGCATCAGATGGATGGCGTCGTCATGCGACTGCATCATCGACTGCCGTTCCTCATGGATCACCTGCAAGACGTGCCACTTCTCCAGCAGCGTCGCATCCTGAGGCAGCAGGTTGATTACGGAGATGGGCATTCCCTCCAGCGTCGACGGCAATAGCTGTATCAGTGTGATACCCGTCAACAACTCATCCTTAATAGTTAGCCCAGCACTCTCAATGGCGGCCCGCTGCTCGGGACGCAAGCGGTCGCGTCCCCACAACCGGATAAAGGAGTCGCTACGCCCGTGTCGCACCAGATTGATGGCGTCGTCGTGCGATTGCAGCATGGCCTCTCGCCGATCATGCGTCTGATAGAGGACATGCCACTTCTCGCGCAGCGAGGCGTCTTGAGGCAGCAAATTGACGACGACGAGGTAAGGTTCCGGAGCCGCCTCCAAACCGCCCTCGGGCAGGGAAGCTACGGCAAACGATTGTAGGTACAGGCCATTGCTGCTGGCCTGGAGGCGCGACACAATCTCGAACCCAAGACTCAGCGCCGTTGCTTCGCTCAGGCTAAAAAGGTGCTCTATCCGGTTACTCTGTAAATGGTGGGGGGTCGCCCACTCGGTCGTCGCGTCGCCAACGAC
>NZ_JAYRVJ010000614.1:0-2932 GCF_041918635.1 Promineifilum sp. (SeqCode) | reverse complement strand
CTGGCTGCGTGAGGCCATCGTTTCCACCCGCGCCACCTGGCCGCGCAGCTTCTCGCGTTTGGCCTCGACGATCTCGACCGAGCGCCCTTCGGTGGTTGTGGCCCGGTTGGTCTTGATGGCGCTGGCCCCGGCCAGCGAGGCGAGGCTGATGCCCAGCGCCGCCAGCACTTCGGTCGGGATGCGAATGTCCAGCGCGTCGTAGCGGCTGGAGGCGGCCGTCGCCACCGCCTCACTGCCGGGCACGGCCACCGGCTCGCCGATCAGTTGCTCCAGCATGGCCGCGGCGCGGGCGTTGTCGGCGTCGGCCGGTGGGTTGTTGCCCGCCAGCAACGTCGCCAACTCCTCCGCCGGTAGGACAGAGGAGGCCAGCAGCCGCCCCTGCACGACGGGGATGGCGCGGTGCAGCGCGAAGGTGGCCCAGGCCGACAGGACGACCACCGTCCACAGCACCAGCTGGAGCCGGGAGAGGCTGATCTTGTGGCGCAGGTCAATGAGGATGCCGTCGAAGCGGCCGGGGACGTAGCGGCGGGTAGTGCGGCCGTCGGGCAGGGTCACGTCCATCTCGCGGGCCGTCACCTCGCGCCCCACCAGCGCCAGCAGGCCCACGAACACACCCATCATCAGCAGCCAGCGCACGTGCAGCGGCCACCCCAGCAGCCCCAGCCCCAGGCCGATGACCGGGATCAGAATCAGAAAACCCAGGATGTAAAGCGCAGACTGGATACGATTGCGAAGCATATGCGACCTCCGGGAATGGCTTGCATTATAAGGGTGGGTGGCGCATTGTCAATCATGTAGGGGCGGGTTTGAAACCCACCCCTACAACAGACCGGCCTTGACTTCTATAGACCAGTCTGTATAATCCTCCCCGTGACGACCAAACGAGACGAGATTATCGACACGACCTGCCAATTGTTGGAGGCTCAGGGGTATCAGGCGACCGGGCTGAACCAGATCTTGCAGGTCAGCGGCGCGCCGAAGGGGTCGCTCTACCACTACTTCCCGGATGGGAAGGAGGAATTGGTCGCGGCGGCCATCGAACGGTCGGCGCGGGAGGTAGCGGATAACCTGGCCGGAGCGATGGCCGAGGTAGACGATCCGGCGGCGGCCGTCGTTGGCTTCGTGCGGCGGCTGGCAGGCTACGTGGCGGAGTCCGGCTTCCGGCAGGGCGGGCCGATCACGGCTGTAGCTCTGGAGGCGGCGTCCACCAACGAGCGGCTGCGGCTGGCCTGCCGCGACGCCTATCGGTTGTGGCAGGGGATCGTGGCCGACAAACTGCGCCCGGCCTATGGCGAGCGCAATGCAGTCCAGTTGGCAGCCCTGGTCATCGCCGCCATCGAAGGGGGCATCATCCTGTCCCGCAGCGAACAGAGCCAACGGCCGCTGTGGGACGTGGCCGACATGATCGAGGCGCTGTTGGGGAAGTAAGAAGCTCACGCAAAGAGCGCAAAGAAATCCAAGAGCGCGAAGAAATATCCTTCTTTGCGTTCTTGGCAAACTTCGCGCTCTTGGCGTGAGCCTCTTCACAACACTATGACCGAGCTCATTCTGGTAACGGGCGCGAGCGGCAACGTGGGCCGCGAGGTGGTGCGGGAACTGGCGGCGCGGGGCGTGGCGACGCGGGCCGCGCTATTCAACACCGACAACGGCCGGGGCGATCTGCCGGAGGCGACCGAGGTGGCCGCCTTCGACTTTGAAACTCCGGCCACCTTCCCGGCCGCACTGGCCGGCGTCAGCCGCGTCTTCCTGATGCGCCCGCCGGCCATCAGCGATGTGGAGCGGGCCATCAAGCCCTTCATCGACTACACGGCGCGCGCCGGCGCGGGCCACGCCGTGCGCCAGATCGTCTTCCTGTCGCTCATGGGCGTGGAGCGCAACCCCCTGGTGCCCCACGCCCGCATCGAGACGCTGCTGCAAGATTCGGGCGTGCCCTGGACCATGCTGCGCTGCGGTTTCTTCATGCAGAACCTGGACACCACCCACCGGGCCGACATCGCCGAGCACGGCGACCTGTTCATCCCCGCCGGCCGCGGCGCGACGGCCTTCATCGACGCCCGCGACATCGGCGCGGTGGCGGCGCGGGTGCTGAGCGAGCCGGGGCACGAAAACCGGCAGTATGCGCTGACGGGCAGCGAGGCGCTGACCTATAGCGAGGTGGCGGCCATCATGACCGAGGAGCTGGGCCGGCCCATCACCTACAGCCACCCGTCGCTGTTGACCTTTGCCCGACGGATGCGCCGGCGCGGCCACCCGTGGCGCTACATCGCCGTCATGGCCGGCATCTACCTGACCACGCGCTTGGGCATGGCCAAAACGGTCGCGCCCGACGCCGCTACCCTGCTGGGCCGCCCGCCTATCACCATGAGGCAGTACGTCCGCGATTATGCGGGGGCTTTTCGATAAAGATGAAGCTCACGCAAAGAGCGCAAAGTTCGCCAGGAACGCAAAGCTGATTTCTTCTTTGCGTTCTTGGCATCCTTAGCGCTCCTTGCGTGAGCCAATCCCTTCAATTAAAGGAGTAACTATGGCAACTGTGACTCAACCAACTGTAGACCGCAGCAAGCTGTTGACCGCCGGGCTGGCCTCGGTGGCGGCGGCCGTCGTCGCCAATATCGCCGCCTTCTTCATCGCGCGGGCCGTCGTGGACTTGCCGGCCGGCTTCCCGCCGCTGTCGGTGGGGGCCATCGCCTTCTTCACCATCATCGGCACGGGGCTGGGGGCGCTGGTCTTCGCCTGGCTCAGCCGGCGGTCGGCCAACCCGGTGCGCACGTACGTCATCGTGGCCGTCATCGCCCTGGTCGTGTCGGTCATCCCCAACTTCCTGGCCGCGGGCAACCCGGCCATGTTCCCCTTCCCCGGCGGCAACGCGACGGCGTTCCTGACGCTGGTGGTGTTTCACGTGGTGGCGGCGGTGGTGAGTGTGGGGGTGTTG
>NZ_JAYRVJ010000613.1:0-5821 GCF_041918635.1 Promineifilum sp. (SeqCode) | reverse complement strand
GTCGGCGTCTTTGGCGCGGCGCTGGCGGCGCTGGCCCGGCTGGGCGGCGGGACGGTTACCTTCCTCGACGCAGCCGTGTCCACCTTCCTCATCTTCACCGTCTTCAACCTGGTAGACTTGTTGCTCATTGACTGGCTGCTCGTCGTTACCCTCCGGCCGCGCTTCGTCCTGATTCCCGGCACAGAGAGCCTGGCCGGCTACGGCGATTATAGCTACCACTTCCGCGCTTTTCTGAAAGGAACCGCCGGCGGCGTTCTCCTGGCCCTCCTCGTCGCCGCCATCGGCGTGATAGTTTATTAACCCGGATTGGACGGATTATACGGATTGACCGTGAACTCAATCCGTATAATCCGTCCAATCCGTGAAAATCCGTGGTCAATTTATTCGCTTCTGCTATCGTACCCTACCTTGAACGGAGGCAGGATATGATGGCCGAGAACAAGACGCAGCCCACCGCGGTCAATCCGGTGGACTTTCTCAACACCGTCGAGAATGAACAGCGGCGCGCCGACGCGCTGGCCCTGCTGGAATTGATGCGCGACGTGACGGGCGAGGAGCCGGTCATGTGGGGCGACAGCATCGTCGGCTTCGGCCGCTACCACTATAAGTACGACAGCGGGCGTGAGGGAGATGCGCCATTAACCGGCTTCTCCCCGCGCAAGGCCAACCTGGCGGTCTACATCATGGGCGTCTCCGACCAGTACGAGGACTTGCGGCCCCAACTGGGCAAGCACTCCGTCGGCAAGGTGTGCCTCTACGTCAAGCGCCTCAGCGACGTAGACCCGGCCGTCCTGCGCGAGATGGTCAAGCGCTCCGTGGCCTACATGCACGCCATCTATCCTTCGTGAGACCTGACAGGTGGGCGCGCTGCGGCGGCGCGCCCACCTGTCAGGTCTAGAGGCGATCATGCACCTCGCCCTCCTCATCATCGACCCCCAAAACGACTTATTCGAAGCCGACAACCCCAACCTGCCAGCGTTCGAGGCCACCGTGCCCGTCATCAACGACGCTATCGCCCTGGCCCGCGAGCAGAACTGGTCGCTTATCTTCATCCAGCACACGTCGGAGCGCAAGCCGGCCGGCTCGCAGCCGTGGGAGATCAACGAGCGCTTCGACTGCCGCGTGGTCGATGTGCGCCTGGGCAAGACGCACGAGAACGCCTTCTGGAACACGGGGCTGGACGCGTTACTGCGCTCGCAGCGCGTGGACATGGTGGTCGTGGCCGGCTACGTGGCCGAGCGGTGCGTGCTGTCCACGGTGCGCGGCGCGGCCGAACGCGGCTATCGCGCCGCCCTCCTCGACGAGGCCATCGCCGGCCTCGATGACCGCTTCACCCAGTTCACCCTCGACATCTCGCCCCGCGTGACGTTGGAGGCGCTAAGGGCGATGTCGGGTTCGTAGTCAGGCAATTCATTGCCGTTCTTCTAATCCCTGGCCGTCACCGGCACGTAAATCCAGGAATCCAGATCGACGGGCGGCGTCAAGGTGGGTGACGGCGTGGCCGTGGCTGTTGGCCCCTCAACCGGCGTTGTAGCTGTCGCGGTAGGGGTTGCTGTCGGCGTAACCGAGGCCGTGGCTGTTGCGGTGGCCGTAGGGGCCGGCGTCGGCGTTCCGGGCGAGAGGCGCTCGAACGCGCCAATGTCACAGGCGGAGCCGGGCCGCTTGTCGCCATTCACCGGCCGGGCGTAACCGCGCTGGTCAACGGTCAGCGGGAGGCCCTTGTGATCGCGGCAGCCGGCCGGGCGGCCGGCGTCGATGGCCGGGCTGCTGAGCAGCAGGGCATGGGTGTCGGTCGGCCCGCCGTTGTCGGCCAGTGGTTGCAGCCCGGCCGGCGCGCCGGTGATGGTGTGGGCCGTCTGCCCGCTCAGCGCGCAGCCGGTTGTGTCCCCAATAAGGTTGTAATCGAGGCTATTGAATGCGCCAGAGCAGTCGGGGTGGATGGCCCCGAGAGCGCCGTTGTCGCGATTGCCGGCGATGATGGTGTGGCTCAGAGAGACCGCGCCCAAGGCGATGCGGATGCCGCCGCCGTCGCCAGTGATGTCGCCATCGGAGTTGGCCGTGTTGTCGGTGATGGTGACGTTATAGAGGCCGGCCGCGCTGCCGCTGCCCACCACCAGCCCGCCGCCGCTGCCCACCGCGGCGTTGCCACTGAGGGTGCTATTGACCATCATCAGGGGGCCGCTGCTGACCATGCCCGCGCCGCCGCTGGGGTTGGACGTGGTCATGTTGCCGCTGAGCGTGCTGCCGGTGATGGTCGCGGCGGCCTGGCTGTGGATGCCGCCCCCGGTGGCGGCGCTGTTGCCATGCACGCTGCTGTCGCGGAGCGTCAGGGTGGCCGAGCTCTCGACGTAGACTCCGCCGCCGGCCCCCGACGCCAGGTTGTTGTCAATGTAGGTGACGACAATAGTGAGGGCAGCGTCATTGCCGCCGAAGTAGATGCCGGCGCCGTGCTGGTTCGCGCCACCGAACGCCCGGTTATCGCTCACCTGGCTGTTGACCAGGGTCAGGTTGCCGCCATGGGCATAGATGCCGCCGCCATGCTCGCCAACGGGCGCCTCGCCGCCGGTGATGAGCACGTTGTTCAGCGCGACGTGGCCGGCCAGGATGTGGAACACGCGATCGACGCCATTGGCGTTGACGACCGTGGTGACCCGGCCCGCGCCATTGATGGTCAACGACTCCCGAATGTCCAGATCGCCGGTCACAGCCAGGTCTTCGCCCGACGCGCCGGGCACTACGTCGAAAAAGTAGTCGCCGGCCGGCAGGGTGATGGTGTCCACGCCGTCGCCCGCCAGGCAGGCGTCCACCGCCACGTCGTTGTTGGCGGCGAGAATCGCTTCACGCAGCGAGCAGTCGCCGTCGCTGTTGTTCTCGTCGGCCGTCGTGGTCACCGTGATCGTCGCCGCCCCGGCCGGCCGCGCCGCCCACAGCAGTGCGCCGCCGAATACCAGGAGCGCGGCCATCAGCATTAAGCGGTGTATGTTAGTTTGTCGGTTCATCGGTTCAAAACCCCTCTTGGAGAACTGGGAATTACGAATTAGGAATCAAGCCCATCGATGGGGGCAACACTCCTAATTCGTAATTCCTAATTCCTAATTCCTAATTCTCTTCGACTTGGCACGATTCAAACGTCTCGCACAGGATAGGCGAGCGGGGAAGATAGCGCATCGGGTGATACACCCTATATTGGGGCGCGCGGCTCCCTATATTGGGCCGGGGCGCGTCAGCCTCGCGTCGCCCTCCCGTCACGCAAGCGTCGAGACGCGCCGCCCGTTTTGTGCTATCCTACTATCAAGCCGGACTCTCAAAACAATTATGAATTAGGAATCATGAACTGGGGGTCACGCCGAGTATCCATTTTCATAATTCCTAATTCATAATTCTCTGGAAGGGGCGCCATGAAACGTTCGCTTCTCGGTCTCTTCGTCGTCCTCATTCTGGCGGCCGGATTGGCCGTCCTCGCCTGGCAGTGGGCCGGCGACCGTGGCGTCAACTGGTTTGCCGAGCGATTTGGGCCGGCGGCCACGCCCACCAGCGCGCCGACAGCCGTCGTCGCAGCGCCGCCCACGCCCTCGGCCACGCCTCCGCCGACGCCCATCCCGCCTACCCCCACCCCAGCCGCGCTGTGGGCCACACTCGACCCGGCGCTGAACCCCGACCGCGTGCCCGCCGCCGGGCCGCTGACCGTCCGCTTCCCGGAGCCGGTCAACGCCGAGGAAGTCCTCCGGCCACTCTCCTTCTCGCCCAACCTGCCCGGCGTCTTCACCTGGAACGACGACCACACCGCGGCGACGTTCGTCCCCAGCACCGGCTTTCGCCCCGGCGCGACCTACCGCGTGATCGCCTCGACCAACCTGCGCGGCGTCAGCGGCGCGACCTTCGATGGCCTGCCGAGCTGGAAGATCACCATCGCCGGCGCGCCCCGCGTTCTCCGACGTCAGCCAGCCCTATCGAACGACGACGACCGCCAACCCACCTTTCGCCTGACCTTCTCCGCGCCGATGGCCCGCGACACGGTGACCGCGACCGTCAAACCGGCTGTGCCGCTCGAACAGGGCTGGGACGGCGACGCCTACACCATCCGCCCGACCGAACTGCTCGATCCCGGCGTGCGCTATACCTTCACCGTCGGCGAGGGCGCGACCGATGATGCCGGCACGCCGCTGCGTGGGCCTGAGAGCTTCAGCTACACCCCCTATCCGACCATCCGCCGCGTCGACGGCCCCACCCCCACCAGCCCCAACGCGCCCCTGACCATCAGCTTTGGCTACCCAATGCATCCCGACGCCGCCGAAGCGCTGGTGGTTGAGCCGTCGCTGGAGGGAGAATGGCGTTGGGTGAATGAGAACACACTGGCGCTCGACGAGCCGTCGCTGTTGGGCAACATCGACTACGCCTTCAGCCTGAGCCGGGATGTACAGGACGCCGCCGGCAACCCCTTGCCCGCCCCGGCCGAGCCTGTCACCTTCACCGCGCCCACGCCCGTCGCCATCAGCCCGGCCGGAACCGGCGCGCACCCCGGCTCTGTGCTGCGCCTGGTGTTCACCCGGCCGGTGACCCGGGACACCGTCGCCGCCGCCTTGACCATCGCCCCGGAGATCGCCGGCGACGTGACCTGGGAGAACGAAACCACGCTCCTCTTCACCCCCGTCGGCGGCTACTGGCAACCCCAGACAAAGTACACGGTCACACTCGACGCGACGGCGACCGACGCCGGCGGCCATCCCCTCCTCGGCGCGCCCCTGGCCCACACCTTCACCACCGGCGCGGCCAACTCGCTGGCTGATTGGGGCATGGGGCCGCAGATTCAGGTGCTCGACGCCGACGGCCGCCGCGCCGTCCAGCTGCAAGTTGAGCAGCCGCAGTCGGTCACGCTCAACTTCGACCTGCTGCCGCTGACTCAGGAGGGCTTCCTCAACCGCCTCGTGGGCGAGGTCGTCTCCGGTTGGGAAGAGCCGGTGCTGATCCCCGACGACGGCCTGGCGCCCATCGCCTCCTGGACGACGCAGACCATCCCAGCCGACCCCGAGATGTGGAACAACGCGCAGGAGACATTGCTGCCGGCCGACGCGCCGGTTGGCCTCTACCTGCTACGGCTGGCCGGCGAGCCGCGCGACGCCAACCTGCTGCTGGCGCTGACGCGCATGACGCTGGTCGCCAAGCAGGCCGACGGGCAACTCGTCGTCTGGGTTACCGACATCGACAGCCGGGGCGCGAGCGGGGCCGACCCCGCCGCCGACCCGACCCAGGGCGCGCCCGTCCCCGGCGCGGCGGTGCAGGTCTACGCCCGCAACGGCCGGCTGCTGGCCGAGGGGCTGACCGACGAGCGCGGCATTGTCCGGTTGGCGCTGCCGGCGGAGGATCTTGACGACGATGAAGCC
This sequence comes from Promineifilum sp. (SeqCode), assembly GCF_041918635.1. Taxonomy (NCBI): domain Bacteria; kingdom Bacillati; phylum Chloroflexota; class Ardenticatenia; order Promineifilales (SeqCode); family Promineifilaceae (SeqCode); genus Promineifilum (SeqCode); species Promineifilum sp. (SeqCode). The sequence continues at coordinate 440 of NZ_JAYRVJ010000613.1, read as the reverse complement.
GCGCCCTACGTCGTCTTCGCCCGCGCCGGCGACGACGTGACCTTTAGCGGCCTGACGAATGAGTTGCAGAGCCGTGGCCCCTATTACGACTGGGGCTGGTGGTCCGGCGCGCCGGCGGCGATGACCCCGCCGGCCTTTGCCGTCCACATCCAGACCGACCGGCCTCTCTACCGCCCCGGCCACACCGTGCACTACAAGGCCATCGTCCGGCTGGAGGACGATGGCGCGGTCATCCTGCCGCCGGAGGGCACGCAGGTCATCGTCCGCTTGCGCGACGCCCGGAACAACGTCGTGCGCACCCAATGGCTGGGCACGGATGCCTTCGGCGCGGTCTACGACTCGTTCGACGTGGCCGAAGGGGCGATGCTGGGAACCTACGCCATCGAGGTGCAGCCGGTCGCGCCGGGCGGCGGCGCGGCCGAGAGCCACCGCCAGACGTT
>NZ_JAYRVJ010000612.1:0-2097 GCF_041918635.1 Promineifilum sp. (SeqCode) | reverse complement strand
CGTACTTCGGTGGGGCCTGGAATGAAGAGCTTGACGTGTTGCGGATTACGAGGCGAGGAATGCCCCTCGGAATTTGGATTCAAGGTGTTCATTGTTAAAGGTCACAACTCCTGTATGGATCAAGTAAGCGGCCTTGGTGCTGAGCGTCTGGTATTGCATGTGCCCGGTGCGCAGCAGCCGCAGCGCAGCCGGGCCGCCGGCCAAGGGCAACAGGGGGGCCAGACTCTGGCAGTTGATGAAAACGGGAGCTTCGTTCTGAACTTTCGACCGGGTGTTGACGCCCCCATAGCCGACGAACAGATCGACGGCGCGCCCGGCCAGCAGGTCGCTCACGCCGTCGCCGATGAGCAGGGAACGGCCGCGCTGGTCGCCCAGCAGTTCGCGGACGATCTGCGCCTTGCCGTCGCTAACGGTCAGCGCGCCGTCGTCGTAGGTGAGGTACTGTTTCTCGCGTCGGGCGGCTTTCTTCTCCCACCAGTGACCGGACAATTCGTTGTACGTGATGCCCACGGCGCGGATGCGCTCGCGTGGGATGCCCAAATAGATGCCAAACTCCTCGACCGGCTCGGCCAGCCCGCCGCTGATGATGTAGACTTTGTGTCCCAGCGATTGGAGTGCCGTCACCACCAGCGCGGCGTCTTCGACCATGTGGCGCTTGTAGCTGCGGCGGATGTCTAGCACTTGCTGGCGCGTCGGCTGCACCGCCCGCAGCCGCATGTCGTAGATATCGTTCAGATCGAGATCGCCTTCCATGGCGGCCTGGGTCAATTCGGCGATGCGCTCGCGCAGACCGGCCGCCTCGGCCAGAACGTCGATGCCCTCTACCGCCGTCAGGGTAGAGTCACAGTCGAAAAAGACATGTTCGTAATGGGGCCAACGCATGGTGGTTAACGGATCAACTCAGCATGGCGGCAATCAACCACCTGCGTATTCGGGGTATGTGATGTTCATTCTAATCCCAAACCGGTTATTTGCCAATAGCCTCTAGACCTGACAGGTGCGCGGCCGCAAGTTTCGGTGTCGCTAGACTGCCTCGGGCCGCCTGCCTGTCAGGTCTGAATCTAACCCGGCCCGCTAACAAGTCGTCTTAAGCCTGTCTCCAAATCGATGCCGGCGCGCCAGCCGGTGAGCGTCGCTGTCCGGTCGGCGTCGGCGATTTGCAGTGGTTCTTCCCCTGGGCGGCCGGGCAACAGACCGGGGCGAGGCCGGCCGCCGCGCTCCACCAGATCATAAATGCGCTGCACGACCGTCACCACATCCGTCGCCCGGCCTGTACCCAGCTCGACCGTCTCGCCCGGCGGCAGGTCGCTGCCCAGCACGGCCAGGAAACCGCCGACCACATCGTCGATGTGAATCCAGTCCTTGGCTTGCCCACCGGCGGTCATGGGGAAATCCTCGCCGGCCTGCGCCGCGCCCAGCGCGGCGGGCACGAGCAGGTGGGGCAATTGGCCCGGCCCGTAGGCCTGGAAGATCATCGCGCCGTGGATAGGCCAGCCGGCGGTGCGGGCGTACATGCGGCAGAAAGCCCAGGCGGCGGCCTTGCTGGCGGCGTAAACGTTCATGGCCGTCCGCTCGCCCGGCGTGCGGGCAACGATCAGTTGACGCACCTCCTGATCCTCGGCCTCGAAGCAGGCGCGCAGCAGGTTGAGCGTGCCGGTGACGTTGTGGCTGATGGCGGTGTGGGCGTTCAGGAAAGGGTCAGTGACGCCAACTGCGGCCAAGTGGATCACCTGGTCGGGCCGCGCCTGGCGCACGGCGCGGGCCGTCAGGGGGTAGTTGCGCAGGTCGGCGTAGACCGCGTCCAGGCGCGGGCGCAGCCGGCCCAGTGGCGGGGGGAGGGGCGTCCCGCTGGCAAACTCCTCCAGGAGGAGCAGTGTCACGTCGGCCTGTTCCAGCAGGCGCGGGACAAGGGTGCGGGCGATGAAACCGGTCGCGCCGGTGACGAGAACGCGCGGACGGCTCATCAATTCAGATAGGCCCGATACCAGGCCATGGCCTCTTCCAGACCGCGCGCCAGGCTATACTGTTGACGCCAGCCGACGGCCTCCGAGGCCTTCTGAGGGCTGAGATACTCATCCTGAATCTCGTGCTTGACCT
>NZ_JAYRVJ010000611.1:0-1868 GCF_041918635.1 Promineifilum sp. (SeqCode) | reverse complement strand
GCCGGCTGTAGCGCCCGGCTTTAACCTCTTCCAGCAGGGCGACCGTCTCCGGCGACGGCTCGAGGCCCAACTCCGACCACAACACCTCGCGGCCGGCCTCGTATTGGGCCAGCGCCCCCGCCCGGTCGCCGGCCAGCGCGTGGGCCTGCATCAGTTGGCGGTGGGCCGGTTCGCGCCACGGTTCCAGGGCCAATTGGCGGCGGGCGAGCGCCTGCGCCTTGTCCAGCCGTCCAGCCGCCAGGTGATCCTGCGCCGCCTCGAACAGGACTTCCAGGGCCAACTGGTGCAGCTTCTCCCGCTCCAGTCGCAACCACTCCTCGAACTCCAGGCTGTCGCAGGTGAAGCCAGGCAGCAGGTCGCCGTCGTAGTAGGCCGCGGCCGTGTCCAGCTCGCGCGCCTCAATCGCCGCCAGAAAGCGGTTGACATCCAGCGCGTAATCGGCGGCGGGGTTGAACTGCACCGTCTGGCGCGTGACCAGTAGGTAGGGGGCATCGCCGTTCGCTGCGTCGTCCAGCAGTTGCCTCAACTGGTACACCGCCTGACGCAGGTTGTTGTGGGCGTTCTCGCTTCTTTCGTCCGGCCAGAAGAGGGTCGCCAGCACTTCGCGGGCGATGGGGCGCTGGCCGTGCAGCGCCAGGTAGACCAACAACCCCTTGTTGTTGGCCGAACGAAAGCGCGTGACCGGCCGCTGGTCGAGTGTGACGTGAAATGTGCCCAGGAATGACAGTTCGAGCCGCGACATGAGCGCATTATACACGATAGACAGTGCTAACGGTTGGCGAAGCACATGCTAACGGTGGCGGCGCGTTCCGGCGACGGGGCGCTAACGGCCGATCCCTAGACTGTGGACATCAGCATGAAGGAGAGCGAGATGTTCAACACGCTAGAGATGACCGGTATTGCCCAAAATGGCTTCGGCCAGCGCAACCCCTTGGCCGATCGCTACGAGGCGAGCGCCGCTTTCGAGCGTGCTCTGCGCCGTGGCAAATGGCGAGCACTGCGCCAGCGGTTGCTGGGCCAGGCGGGTGGTCTGCGGCATCTGCCCAGTGTGGACGCGACGACCGTTCGGCGGCCGGCGCGCGAGGCCAGCGTCGTCAATATCCCCCTGTCGCGGATCGTCGGCAGCGAGGGGCGCGCCGACGACTTCGACCGCGCCTTCTACCCGCTGAACGACCACACCCGCGACCGCTGGATCAACATCGCCGCCGCCGCCCGCAGCGGAGCCTCCTTGCCGCCCGTGGAACTGATTCAGGCGGCCGACGGCTACTATGTGCGCGACGGGCATCACCGCATCTCCGTCGCCCGGGCCAATGGACAAAAGGAAATCGAGGGTTGGATCGCGTATGCGCTGGCCGGGTGAGGTTCATCAGGTGCGACCCACTTTCTGAAGTGGGTTGCACCTACATACCTCTCCCAGATATACTCCCCCCTCATGCGACTCTCCCGATCCTTCGGTAAAACCCTGCGAGAGGCCCCGGCCGAGGCCGAACTCGTCAGCCACCAACTTCTCCTTCGCGCCAACTACATCCGCCCCGCCGGGGCCGGCATCTACACCTTCATGCCCCTCGGTTACCGCGTCATCCGTAAAATCTGGCAGATCATGGCCGAGGAGATGGACGCCATCAGCGGCCAGGAAATGTGGATGCCTAACCTGCACCCGGCGGCGCTGTGGCAGGCCACCGGCCGCTGGGACTCTGTGGACGTGCTCTACAAACTGCGCGCCGGCGGCAACCGCGACTACGCCCTCTCGGCCACCCACGAGGAGATCGTCGTCGATCTGGCCGTGCGCGAGATCGAGAGCTACCGCGACCTGCCCCGGATGGTCTACCACATCAGCAAGAAGTTCCGCGACGAGGCCCGGCCGCGCG
>NZ_JAYRVJ010000610.1:0-1949 GCF_041918635.1 Promineifilum sp. (SeqCode) | reverse complement strand
GGCGGCCACTTCCGCGATTACGTGTGCGCCGTACGCGACTCCCCCATCCTGTTCCTGCCCGATCCCCTGCTGGCCGCGTCCGCTCTTCAGGTGGCTATGCCGTTGTGGGGCGCGCTATCGGTCGTGCCTTTCTTCTTTCTGGCGCGGCGGCTGGTGGGTCACGACGCCGCCACGCGCGGCGGCGTCTTTCTGGCGCTAACGCCGGCGATGGTCTTGTTCATAGCCCACTGGGCCCACGCCTACACGCTGTTGGGCATCATCGCTTTGCTGTTGCTCCATCTAGGTTTGGAGAAACAGCGCGCCGTGTATCTCTTCCTGGCTGGCGTCGTCCTGTCGTTCAGTACCTTTCTCAGCTTCAGCAACCTGGCCCTGGCTGCGGTATTGGGTGGGTATTGGGTGTTGTACGCCGCTTGGCGGGGGGACGGAACGGACTATCTGAAAAAGTGGGTTGTGCCGTTGCGCCAGGCTCTTGTCTTTCTGGCCGGCGTGTTGAGTATCTGGCTGGGCTATCGGCTGCTCTTCGGCGTGAGCTTTCTGGAGGTTTACCGTCAGGGTATGGTCGCGCACGAGACGATCACTGGCTATCGTTCCTATGGACTGTGGCTGGTCTATAACCTGATCGACTTCTGGTTGTTTCTGGGCATCCCCGCGCTCATCGCCACGGTAGCGATGGCCCGGCGCGTCTGGCGGCCGGTAGACGAATTCGCCGATGGACGGCGTTACGCGCCCTTCTGGACGTTCATTCTGGTTCTGCTCGGCTTGAATCTTTCCGGCATTACCCGCGGTGAAGTGGCCCGGCTGTGGATGTTTCTCGCGCCGTTGGCGTGGCTGGCCGTACTACCTGTGCTGGCGCGCTGGCCCCGGCGGCGATTGGCGGTCATGCTCGGCGTGCAGTTGGTACAGTTGCTCCTGTTGGGCGTCTTCGTGCGTACCGTTGGCCCCACCAATTATCCCTACTACTTCCCACAGGCGATGGCGACGCAACTGCCGGCCGAGGCCACGCGCACAGCCGTCGCCTTCGGCCCACAACCGGGCATCCGTTTAGTCGGCTTTGAACTAGACCGGGCCGCGGCTAGCGACGCCATTGACGTGACCCTCTATTGGCAGAGCGATAGCCGTCCCGCTTACCCTTACACCGTGTTCGTGCACCTGCTAGGCGCCGACGGCGCGCTCGTGGCCCAGCACGACAGCATGCCGGCCAATGACGCCTGGCCGGCCATCTGCTGGCGGCCGGGCGAGGTTGTGGCCGATACCCACCAACTGTCGTTGCCGGCCGGCCTGCCGGCCGGAAGCGCGCTGTACGTCGGGCTATACCGGCTGGACTTGATGAACCAGGGCGACCCCAACCCGCGCCTGGCCGCGACCTGGCCGGGCGGTCAGGGGGACGCCTACCCGCTCGACGCGGCGCCGCTTCTACAACCGTAGCGCCGCCAATTCACCCATCGATCCAGGACAAGGTCGAGCAGCGCCAACCCTACGCCATAGATGTCTGACACGGCCACGTGTATCAGCCCGCCGACCAGCGGCGAACCGCTGTTAGCCGGGTCGAAGCGGCCGAGCGTCTCCACCAACGGTACACCATCCACCGGGCCAGTCGCCAAGTGAACAGTTGTCAGTGGTCAGTGGTCAGTAAGCACTGACCACTAGTCACTATTCTGCTCAATGATCAGCGGATCGCCATTGCGATCCGTAGTGGTGCTAAGGACGTAGCCGCCGTAAACACACTCCCCCTGCGCGATCTCCTTCACCTTGCCCTCGACGGTCAGGTTGTGGATCGTGTTGGGCAGCAGGGTGATCTCGATCGTCTTGGGGAAGGTGTCGAACGGCGCGGTGAACGTGCCCGACTCGCCGGTGACGGTGATCGTTTCGCCGTTGCCCAGATCGACGGTGATGACCTGGGTGAGTTGATCGGTCGGCGAGGTGACCGGATCGACGGTGAAGAACTCCGG
>NZ_JAYRVJ010000609.1:0-3419 GCF_041918635.1 Promineifilum sp. (SeqCode) | reverse complement strand
GTTCAGCCGGTGCTATAACTACTCCATGAAGCCCGTCGCTCCCGTTCCCGAACTCCAGTCCTACTTACAGCACAACTTGCACGTTTACCTCGACCTGCTGCACCAGATGGTGGCGGTCAACAGTTTCACCATGAACCAGCGCGGCGTCAACCGGCTGGGCCAACTGACGGCCGACCTCTTCGCCCCTCTGGGCTTCCAGAGCGAGTTTGTGCCGTCCGGCGGCTTCTCCTATGGCCGTCACCTCGTGCTGACCCGCGAGGGGGGCGCGACCAACGGCCAACCCGCCCCAGCGCTGGGCCTCATTTCCCATCTCGACACGGTCTACTCGGCCACTGAGGAGCAGGCCAACGACTTCCACTTCCGCATCGCCGGCGACCGCATCTACGGCCCCGGCACGGCCGACATCAAGGGCGGGACAGTTCTCATCTACATGGTTCTCGATGGCCTGCGTCACTTCTTCCCGGACGTGTTCAACGGCGTCACCTGGCGCGTGCTGCTGAACGCCGCCGAAGAGGTGCTGGCCCCCGACTTCGGCGCGCTGTGCCGGGAACGGCTGGCCGGCGCGCTGGCAGCGCTGGTGTTCGAAAGCGGCGACGTGGACGACGGCCACTACCAGTTGGTCACCGCTCGCAAGGGCATGGCCCGCTACCATATTACCGTCGCCGGCCGCAGCGCCCACGCCGGCGCGACCCACCACCAGGGGGCCAACGCCATCGTCCAACTGGCCGACATCGTCAGCCAGATAGCCGACTTCACCGACTATGAGCGCGACCTGACGTTCAACGTCGGCACCATCGTCGGCGGCACGCTGGTGAACCGCGTGCCCCACCAGGCCAGCGCCAGCGTGGAGATGCGCGCCTTCGACCCGGCGGTGTTCGACGAGGGGGTGGCGCGGATGTTGGCCTTCAACGACTATTGCAGCGTGCGCAGCGCCGCCGACGGCTACCCCTGCGCCGTCCAGGTGTCGCTGGATGGGCGCTGGGAGCCGTGGCCGGCCAACGCCGCAACCGAAGGGCTGCTGGCCGTCTGGCAAGGCGTTGCGACCGAGCTGGGCGCGACCATCGCGCCGCGCGCCACGGGCGGCCTGAGCGACGGCAACTGGCTGTGGGATCGCGTGCCGACGATAGACGGGCTAGGCCCGGCCGGGGCGCACGAACACTCGGCCGAGCGCAGCGACGACGGCAGCAAGGATCAGGAATACGCCCTGGCCTCATCGTTCGTGCCCAAGGCGGTGCTCAACACCATCGCCATCGCCCGGCTGGTCGAAAGCGGCGGTTTGTAGAGACGTTCCGCCGGAACGTCTCTACCCGATCAGGAGCGTTGTGGACTGGAACTCGCTATTGGCCGATTGCGTGTCGTTCGCCCAACGGCTTATCCGCATGCCGAGCATGAGCGGCGAGGAGATGGCTCTGGCCGCGCTCGTCGCCGCCGAGTTGCGCGACCTGGGCTATGATGAGGTCTGGGCCGACCCCGCCGGCAACATCTACGGCCGCGTCTACGGCCGCGACCGGAGCCTGCCAGCGCTCGTCCTCAACACCCACCTCGACCACGTCGATCCGGGCGATCCGGCGCTGTGGCCCGCGCCCCCCTTCGCCGCCGAGATTCGCGACGGACGGCTCATCGGCCGGGGCGCGGTTGACATCAAGGGGCCGCTGGCAGTGCAGGTCTATAGCGCGGCGGCGCTGCTGCGGGCCGGCGAGCGGCCGCAACGCGACGTGGTCTTTTGCGGCGTGGTGCAGGAGGAGATCGGCGGGGCGGGGGCGCTCTACTGGGTCGAACACCTCGACTACCCGGTCGAGCTGGTCGTGCTGGGCGAGCCATCGGGCAACATCCTGGCGCTGGGCCACCGCGGCATCGTCGAGTTCTGGTTGACCTTTCACGGGCGCTCCGGACATGCCAGCGCGCCGGAGCGGGCGGTTAACCCCAACTACGCCCTGGCCGCTTTTCTGACGCGGCTGGAGGCGGCCCAGGGGCAATTGCGCGCCCATCCGGTGCTCGGCCCTACGTCCGTCGCGCCGACCATCATCCAGGTGGACACGACCAGCGGCAACGTGACGCCAGCCTGGACGCGCGTCCTGCTCGACTTTCGCACGGCGGCCGAGAGCGTCAACAGTCTGTGCGCCTTCATCGACCGGCTGGCCGGCGACGCCCCGCACGCGCTGGCCTACGCCGACGGCCTGACGCCCTCGCCACTGACGAGTTCCGACGATGTACTGTGCGGCTTCTACACGCCGCCCGATAGCCCGCTGGTGGCGCGCGCCGCGACGGCCATTGGCCGGGGGATGGGGCGCGCGGCGGAGCTAGGGCACTACCATTTCGCTACCGACGGCCGCCACTTTGCCCCCTATGGCCTGACCGTCGTCGGCTACGCGCCGGGCGAGTGGTACGCCGCCCACACCGCCGGCGAGAGCATCGCCCTGGACGAGATGGGGGAGAGCCTGCGCGGCCACGTCCAGCTCTTACGGGAGTTCTAGACTATGCCCAAGATCGACGCCCTTGACCGCGGCCAATCGCAACAGCGCGACAACCTCAGCCACCAGGCCATTGAGGATTACGTGAAGACCATCTACAGCCTGGCGCAGGAGGAAAGCCCCGTCTCGACCTCGCGCGTGGCGGTGGCCCGGTCGGTCAAGCCCGCCTCGGCCACCAGTATGATCCAGCGTCTGGCCAAGCTCAATCTGGTCAACTACGAGAAGCACTACGGCGTGACGTTGACCGAGACAGGGGAGAAGCTGGCGCTGGAGGTCATTCGCCACCACCGGCTGCTGGAATTGTACCTGATGGAGGCGCTGGGCTTTCGCTGGGATGAGGTGCATGAGCAGGCCGACATCCTGGAGCACGTCATCAGCGAGAAGCTGGAAGAGCGCATCGCCGCGGCGCTCAACAATCCATCCTTCGACCCGCACGGCGACCCGATCCCCGCCCCCGACGGCACCATGGCCGTCATGGACACCACGGCGCTATCGGACGTGCCGGCCGGCGAGCACGCCCGCGTGGCTCGCGTCCCCGATGATTCCAACAGTGAGCTGTTGCGTTATCTGGCGAGTCTGGGCCTGGTTCCGGGCGCGGTGGTGAGCGTCCTGATTGTCGGCCCCTTTCTCGGCCCGCTGACCATCGAGGTGGACGGGGCGCGGCAGGTCATCGGGCGGAATCTGGCGGAGTTGATATTGGTGCAGCGGGGACAGTGATCAGTGGTCGGGGGTCACTGACCACCGATCACTAGCCACTAACCACTACCAAAAGATCACACGAAAGTCCTATTGCCTGCTTTTCGGGAGTATGCTAGTATCTGCTCACCCTGCTGTGCGCGAGAGTGTATCTAGCGTTGAGCCACTTATTTTTCCTTGGGAATTAGGATACGTAAGAGGGGATGTAGTAGCCGCAAGGCAAGGCAGTGTACCTCGAGACAAAATTCCCAC
>NZ_JAYRVJ010000608.1:0-2046 GCF_041918635.1 Promineifilum sp. (SeqCode) | reverse complement strand
GCCGCGCCGCTTGAGCGCCGCGTAAGGCCGATTGCGGTTCGCCGCCCGCCGCAGCCGGTTGACGCGCTGCCAGTAACGCCCCGGCGCGGCTGACGCGCTGAAGACGCGCAACATGTAGGCGCGCGATTCGGCGGTCAGATCGGCGGCTGAGAGCGCACACGACTGCCAACCCTTGACCGACGGGTGATGATAGCGCTCGATGATGGCTTTGCTCTCGTAGCCGAGCGACCACAGCGACGGCGCTTCGGACAGGATGGTGTAGAGTAAGGTCGTGCCCGACCGGGCGCAGCCGATGATCAGCACTGGCGATTTGATCATGAGGTCGCTATCATACCGCAGGGGACGAAAAGCGCGTCGTTGATCCTTTGTCGTTCGTCATTGGTCGTTTGTAGTTCGTAGTTCGTCGTTCGCCGCCTGAAGTTTATATGCGGTTACTCTTCTTGACCGGCCGGCTGCCCTATCCGCCCACGCGGGGCGATCGGTTGCGCGCCTATCACTTTCTGCGCGTTCTGTCGCGCGAGCATCGGATCACCCTGCTGTCATTCATCTCCGAAGGGAGCGAGAGCGGCAACGTGGGGGCGCTGCGGCCGTTCTGCGAGGACATCCAACTGGTGCACCGCGCGCCATGGCAAGCGACGGCCGGCGTGGCGTTGAATGCCTGGCGTCCCCTGCCCTTCCAATCCCTCTATTATCGCTCGCCGATCATGCGCGAGGCGGTCACCCGGCTGTTGGAGCGGGAGCGCTTCGACGCCGTCTACGCTCACCTCTTCCGCATGGCCCAGTTCGTCACCGGTCGCCAGCGACCCTACCGGATTCTCGACCTGACCGACGCTATCTCCGGCGAGGTGGAGCGCTCCTTGCCCTTTCGCGACCCGCTATGGCGGCTCATCTACCGGCTGGAGCTGCCGCGCATCCGCCGCTATGAGCGCGAGATCGTGCGCCACTTCGACGAGGCATGGGTCATCTCCGAGGAGGAGTTGCGCGCCCTGCGCGACAGCGGCGCGGCCGGCGAGATCTACGTCGTGCCCAACGGCGTGGAAGCGGAGCGCTACCGGCCAGCGGTCGCCTGGTCGCCCATCACGCCGGCAGCCGGTCTGGTCACGCCCGAGCCGGCGTTGGCCTTCGTCGGACACATGGGCGTCTTTCACAATGTGGACGCGGCTGAATACCTGGCCCACGACATCCTGCCGGGCGTCCGGCAACATCTGCCCACCACCCGGCTAGACCTCATCGGCGCAGAGCCGGCTTTGCGTGTGCAAGAGTTGGCGGCGTTGCCGGGGGTGCGCGTGCTGGGTCACGTCAGCGACCTCAACGCGGCGCTCAACGCGGCCACCGTCTTCGTCGCCCCCTTGCGCTTCGCCGCCGGCATCCAGAACAAGGTGCTGGAGGCGATGGCCGCCGGCTTGCCGGTTGTCACGACGAGCCACGTCAACCAGGGCATACGGGCCGAGGTCGGGCGCGACCTGCTCGTCGCCGACGAGACGGACGCACTGGTCGAAGCGGTTGTGCAACTGCTGCGCGAGCCAGAAGCGCGCCGCGAACTGGGCCGGGCCGGCCGGGCCTTTGTGCTGGCTCACTATCGCTGGGAGGACGTGCTCGACCGCGTGAGCACCATTGAAGGAAAGGTCAACGTGCGCTAATTGTGCTATGCTTGGGGCCAATGGACTCCAGACTTTCACGCTGGTGCGACGCCCTTCTGGAAGCCGGTTGGCTGATCGCCCTTCTCGTTATCCCCTTATTCTTCAACATACACTCCGAGCGCGTCTTTGAGCCTGACAAGCTGGCGCTGCTGAGGTCAATCGCCTTATTTATGGCGGCCGTTTGGGTCGTGCGCTTCGTCGACCGGCATAGCTGGCGGGAGCTTGGCCGCCTGCGGCCATCGGACCCGGCTGCGCTGTGGCACAAGCCACTGGTCTTGCCCATTCTGGCGCTCATCCTGGTCTACGCCCTCTCGACCCTCTTTTCGGTCGCGCCGCGGATCAGTTGGGCCGGCTCGTACCAACGTCTGCAGGGCACGTACACGATGCTGTCCTACGTCGTCATCTT
>NZ_JAYRVJ010000607.1:0-25351 GCF_041918635.1 Promineifilum sp. (SeqCode) | reverse complement strand
CAAGAAGACCGAGAACAACACCGCCCCGGAGCCGGCGACCACCGCCTCGATGTACATGCGCATCGTGCGCTCGGCCGACAACGGCAAGTGGCAGCAGTTCTACTCGTTCGACGGCCAGCAGTGGACGAAGAACGCCGACTTTGTCTTCGACATGAACGTCAAGCGGGCCGGCGTCTTCGCAGGCAACGTGCGCTTCCGCAACGCCATCCCGGCGCACACGGCCGTCGTCGATTACTTCATTAACACTGCCGCGCCGATTGCCAACGAGGATGCGCACTATCAGGTGGGCGTGGAAATCGAAGGTTCCGGCGTGGTGACGGCCGATCCGCAGCGGCCGGGCTACTACTGCGGCCAGCAGGTGACACTGACGGCGCAGCCCGCGATCGGCTGGACGTTCGTCGGCTGGAGCGGCGACACCACCGGTACCAGCCCGACGCGCACGATATCGGTGACGAAGAATATGGCGATCACCGCCCGGTTCGTTCAGGGTGATGGCGACTTCCGAATCTTAGCGCCCTTCATCCTAAGGTAAGAGCGAATGATAAGTAGCGACTGACAGGAGGCGCGCACTCACGCAGAGCGCGCCGAGAAAAGCCGAGAACGCCAGGAAGCGTCGCTTCCTTGCGTTCTTGGCTTCCTTGTGCGCCCCTGGCGTGAGTTGCCTCACCCCGGCGCTCGTCGTTCGTAGTTCGAGGAGAGTTAGACACATGAACAAGCACGCAAGGCTATTCTTGCTCCTGGCATCGCTGATGATGACAGCCTTGATGGTGGGTGGGGCGTGGGCGGCCGAGGCCGATCTGCTCCCTACCGCGCTGCCGCAGGGCCAAACGGCCCCAACGGACGAGGGCGCCATGCCGCCTCTGGAGGGCGGAACGATCAAGACGCCGCAAAATCAGCTTCCCGGCCGGCCGGCGGCCGACCAACCGGGAACGCTCTTCCAGTCTTCGCCGGACGCGCCGGTGATCACGCTCTGGTATGGCCCGACGCAGACGTTCGGCCCCAAGGGCGACCCGCAGAAGTGGGTCAACATCCTGGGCAACGTCAGCAGCGCCGTGACCATCAGCAGCGTGTCCTACTCGCTCAACGGCGGGCCGGCCATGCCCGTCCCCCTGGGGCCGGATAACATGCGGCTGGCCGGGGCGGGCGACTTCAACATCGAGTTGGATTACACCGACTTGCAGACCGGCGCGAATCAACTGGTCATCACCGCGGTGGACGCCAGCCTGGCCCCCACCCAGGCGGTAGTGACGATTAACTACAACAGCGCCCCGGCCTGGACGACGCCACAGACCATCACGGTCAACTGGGCCGGCGCGACCAAGGTCAGCGACGTGGCCCAGGTAATCGACGGCCTGTGGGCCATCGACAACGGCGGCGCGCGGCCGACGGTGTTGGACTTCGACCGGCTCATCGGCATCGGCGACATGTCCTGGCGCGATTACACGGTGACCGTGCCCATTACCGTCTTCGGCATTGACGCCGAGGGGTACAAAGCGCCGTCGAACGGCCCCGGCGTGGGCGTACTGGTGCGCTGGCAGGGGCATTACGCGGCCTCCGAGGGCGAATCGCCGCGCACCGGCTGGCGGCGGCTGGGCGGCCTGGGCTGGTATCGCTGGAAGAAAGATGGCGCCGTGTACAGCGAGGGCCTCCAGTTGTTGGGTAACAAGGGGCAGCTCATCGGCGAGAGCACCCGCACGCTGAACGTGGGCACGACCTACATCTTCAAACTTGCCATCCAGTCCAACCCCAACCCGGTCAAGCCCGCGATCTACCGCTTCAAGGTCTGGCCGGCCAATGGGACGGAACCGGCTACCTGGGACGTGGAAGGGCAGGGCATCAACGGCGAGCCGCGCAGCGGGTCGTTGATGCTGCTGGCCCACCACGTGGACGCGCGCTTCGGCGCGGTGACGGTGGAACTGAACAGCATCCAGCCGCAGCCCAAGCTGACCATCAGCAACTCCGGAACCGGCACGGGCACGGTGGCCGCCGCGCCCACCAAGACGACCTACCGCTTTGGCGAGGACGTGACGCTGACGGCCACGCCCGGCGCAGGCTCGACGTTCGAGGGCTGGTTGGGCGACCTGACCGGCACGGCCAATCCGGCCACGTTGGAGATGTTCGGTGACCGGACAGCGACGGCGCTATTCATCAACCCCACCGTGCAGACGCCCATCTCCGACGACTTCAGCAGTTGCCAGTTGAACACGCAGCGCTGGACCTACATCAACCCGCTGGGTGACGCGACGCTGAGCATGACCGGCTCGCAGGTGCAGATCAACGTGCCGGATGGCATCGGACACGATGTGTGGATAAGCGGCATCAACGCGCCGCGCATCATGCAGTATGCCGAAAATGAGGACTTCTCCTTCGACGTGAAGTTCGACTCGGCCATGAGCCAGAAGAACCAGGCCCAGGGCGTCATCGTCCAGGGGGACGAGGGCGATTTCCTGCGCTTCAACTTCCTGCATGATGGCAAGACGTACCGCGTCCAGGTCTACACCTTTCTCGACGGCGCGCTGACGAACCACGCCAGCATCGATAACCCCATCACCATCGCGCCGCCGATGTATCTGCGCGTGAAACGCATCGGCAACGTCTGGAACCTGCACTACTCGTCCGACGGTGTGAACTGGCCTCTGGTGAAGGGTTTCACGTTTGAAATGGCCGTATCTTCTTACGGCCCCTACGTCGGCAATTCGAGCAAGAACCCGGCCATGGTCGGGCTGATCGACTACTTCTTCAACACCAACAGCCCCATCGTGCCGGAAGACGCGGCCCGCAAGCTGAACGTCACCACGACGGGCAGCGGCGCGGTGGAGCGCCTGCCGAACAAGGAGAACTACGCCTGCGACGAGTCGGTGACGCTGACGGCCGTGCCCGGCGACGGCTACAAGTTCGACTCCTGGAGCGGGGCGCTGAGCGGCAACACCAACCCGGCCACGCTGGTCATGAACGAGACCAAGAACGTCACGGCCAACTTCGTCCCCGCCGCGCAATACACGGTCACCGTCAGCGCCAGCGGCCCCGGCGCGGTAGTCAGGTCGCCCGACAAGCCGACCTACACTGCCGGTGAGGAAGTGACCATCACCGCCACGCCCAGCCTGGGCGGCGCGTTCACCGGCTGGAGCGGCGACGCCACGGGGACGACCAACCCGCTGGTCATAGAGGTCAGCCAGAACACGACTATCGTGGGCAACTTCGCCGCCGCGCCGCCGCGTACACTGACGGTGACGACGGTCGGGCCGGGCACGGTGGCTAACAACCCGCCGGGCACAAGCTTCGTCAGTGGCACGCAGGTGACGCTGACGGCCACGCCAACGGGCAACGCTGCCTTCGTAGGCTGGAGCGGCGCGCTGAGCGGCGACGCCAACCCGGCGACGATCATCATGGACGCCGACAAAGCGGTCACGGCGACGTTCAAGGAGAACGTCTACAGCCTGACCCTCTCGCCCGGCCCCAACGGGACGATCGAGGCCGTGCCCAGCAAGCCGCTCTACTACGATGGCGAGACGGTGACGCTGACGGCCACGCCGGCGCTGGGCTATTCCTTCGCCAACTGGACGGGCGACCTGAGCGGCTCGGCCAATCCGGCCACGCTGGTGATGACCAAGAACGCCACCGTAGGCGCGGTGTTCGTCTCCGACGGGGGCTATCCGGTCAACGTGGCCGTGGTGGGCCAGGGCACGGTGGTGAAGAACCCGCCCAAGGACGAGTATGGCTTGGGTGAGCAGGTCATCCTGACCGCCACGCCGGCCGCCGGGAAGGAGTTCGTCGGCTGGAGTGGCGACCTGACGGGCAGCGTCAACCCGGCGACCATCACGGTCACCGGCGAGATGAACATCACCGCCACCTTCGGCGAGCCGGGCGTCTACAGCCTGACGCTGCTGCCGGGGGCCAACGGCAGCATCAGCGCCGACCCGCAGCGGCCGCTTTACGCGGTGGGCGAGCAGGTGACGTTGACGGCCGAGCCGGCGCTGGGTTACATGTTCACCGGCTGGGGCGGCGACGCCACGGGGACGACTAACCCGCTGATCATCAGCATGGATGGCAACAAGACCATCTCGGCCACCTTCGCCGTGGCTCCGCTGTACACGGTCAACGTGACATCGAGCGGCAACGGCGACGTGGCGGTGGATCCGCCGGGGACGCAGTTCCTGGCCGGGACGGTGGTGACGCTGACGGCGACGGCCGACTCCGGCTATGTCTTCGCCGGCTGGAGCGGCGACCTGGTCAGCAACGCCAACCCGTACCACCTGACCGTGAACGGCAACAAGAACATCGTCGCCAACTTCACCGACGCGACCGGGCCAGTGTCGGATGACTTCGACAGCTGTGCGGCGCTCAGCACGATGTGGTCGTGGGCCGACCCCCTGGGCGAGGCCAACTACACGATGACCGGCACGCAGCTCAAGATCGCCATCCCCTCCGGGTTTGACTACGAGGTCTGGACGGCCGGCAACAAGGGCGCGCGGATCATGCAGGAAATCGAGAACACCGACTTCGAAGTGAGTGTGCGGATGGAGTCGGCGGTGCTGCAGTCGGGTCAGGTGCAGGGCATCCTCGTCGAGGCGAGCGAGCAGCAGTTCATCCGGTTCGACTTTTACCGGGATGAAGAGGCGCTGAAGCTGTTCGCCGGACGGGTGGACAACGGCGCGCCGCGCATCTTCAAGAACAAGGAACCAGATGAAACGTTGCTCGCGCAGAACGCATCGGTCATGTATCTCATGGTTCGTCGAACCGGGGATGAATGGAAGTTGTTCTACCGCAGCGACGTCACCAAGCCATGGACCAACTTTGTCAAGTTCTATTACGGCATTGACGCGCAACGTATCGGCGTGTTCGCGGGCAGCCAGCAACCGAAAGCGGGCGCGCCGCCAGGCCACACGGCGCTGTTCGACTTCTTCTTCAACACGGACTCGCCGATCAGCCCCGAAGACGCCAACGCGCCAGGGCTGTCGGTGGTGACGGCCGGGCAGGGGACGGTGACGCCGACCCCGCCCGCCCCCTACACGTGCGGCCAGCAGGTGCAACTGCGGGCCACGCCGCTGACCGGCTGGCAGTTCCAGGACTGGAGAGGCGACCTGACCGGCTCGCTGGCGACGCAGACGCTGACCATCACCAAGAAGCATGCGGTGACGGCCACGTTCGTCCTGCGCAGCCGCTACGACCTCTTCATGCCCATCGCCATTCGTTAGGTCGCTAGAAACCGGGTTTCTTAGAGCGAGGCCCGCTTCGCCGAAACCCGGTTTCTGTGTACGACCGCACTTAAGAGGCATCGTAAGCGAAGCTGATTACTCTGTAGCATAGTAGAAAGCGGATGAGGGCCGTGGCGCAGGTTGCTTAACCTGCGCCATAGCCCTAAACCAAGCACATGGCAGTGAACAAGATGGCAAGCCACGAGTAAGGAGCCCAGACAGTGGCCGGGCTGTCGCGATAGAGCGCAGGTTAAGAAACCTGCGCCACGATGTATCAACCCCTTTATTGGTAGAGCACGCTGATAGCGCGCGTAAACACGCGGCGCGTCTGGACGCGCGGCAAAGCAGGACGGCGGCACGGAGCAAACGAAGTTCTCTTCCCTAGCCCCTGGCCCCTAGACCCTAGTCCCTATCTTGGAACGAGGCAACAAATGTTGAGGAACAAAGCGCAGTACACAATCCTGTTCCTGGCCATGACCATTATGGCGGGGCTGCTGCTGGCAGGCCCGTCAGGGGTCAAGGCCGGCATTTACAATTCGAGCAAGCAGGTCACCTACAAGGAATACTGGGTTGACCACAAACAGTTCACCGGCGGCTGCAATGACGATGGTTCGCCGACGAACCCCAACGGATCGTGGTACGTGGAGCCGGGCGGCATAAATTACAAGTGCCCGAAGACGCTCAGCTTCTCGCTGCCGGATGACTTCAGCAACGCGGTGAAAGTGGAGATGTACCTGGACCTGTGGCGGGCCTACGACTCGCGCGGGCTGCGGTACAAGCTTAACAATGGCACCGTCAACAGTGTGCCGGTCGGTTGGGACTGGAGCCGGACGCCCTGGGTGGCCGAAGTTGATATGACGGAGTTGAACCAGGGCAACAACACGATCACCTTCACCGCTCTGCGGCCGACGCACATTCACGACATCGGCTTCCGCATCTACTACACCAACGAGAACCCCCTGCTGCCCGGCCCGGGCAGCGACGTGGAACCCCCCACCGGGCAACTGACCAGCATCAAGGACGACGGCGCCGCGGTCGGCCCGGACGCGGGCGGTACGCTGACGGTCAACGGCGACAAGCTGACGCTGACGGCCGACTTCTCGGCCGATACCAAGTACATCGAGTTTCATGCCTGGTACGAGGGGTACGACGAGGACAACGACGGCGAGTTCCGCGACTGGCACAACCTGGGCCGCAACAACTGGTGGCCGGGCGGCTTCGAGCCGAAGGACACCGGCGGCGTGATCAACCACATCGGCACGATCAAGCCCAAGGCCGACGTCACGACGGCCACCATCACCTGGGATATCCCCCACGTCACCAACCAGCCGGTAATCAAGTTCAAGATCCGCGTCGTGGACGCGGCGGGCAACGTGCGCGAGGCGGCCGGCGGCGAGTCGGCTGAGTTCAAGTTGATGCGCACTGCGCCGGTCAACGCCTTCATCATCCACGACTTCACCGACTTCGGCCTGCACATGGACGCCAAGCGGCCCGACGAGGTCAGCTATGACTTCCGCATGCCGGCGTCCGTGGCGACGTACTTCACCAACGCCTTCCTGGTCGGCGCGTACTGGCGCAACCCGTACTTCTCGATCAACGGCAGCAACCCCTCCTACGCAAACCCGAACCCGCCGGACGACCACTGGAAGCTGGGCGTCAAGACGTTTAACAAGTCCTACCTGGTTCCCAACCTGAATCGCATCACCTACTCCTATTCCGGCAGCGGTCCCGGCAACTTCGTCGAACGGCCTGGCCCTATGTTCGTGCTGCGCCGTTCAACCGGCGGGGCGGACAACACACCCCCTGTCGTCAGCAACCAGGCCCCGCTGCCCAATGCCGTCAACGTTGACACCAAGTCACCGCTCGTCGCCCACGTGGGCGATAGCGAGTTCGGTGTGGACTGGACGACGGTCAGACTGACCGTCAACGATCAAAACGTGACCGACAAGGCCAAGTTGCAGGGGACGATGGGCGAATATCGCCTGGTCTACAAGCCGGCGGGCAACTTCGCCTTCAATACCGAGTACAACGTCAAGATCGAGGCCTGCGACATGGTGGGCAACTGCATGTCGCCCGTGACCTACAAGTTCACGACGGCCGCGCCCGACACGAACCCGCCGGTCATCAGCAATATCGTCGTCGTGCCGCTGGCCAACGGCGCCAACATCACCTGGAATACCAACGAGCCGGCTACCAGCCGCGTGGACTACGGCAAGACCAAGAACTACGAGCTTGGCTTCAAGGAAGACAACGTCCTGAAGACCAGCCATAGCGCCGAGATTCGCGGCTTGCAGCCCCAGACGCTCTACAACTTCCAGATCAAGGGTATGGACGAGCAGGGCAACACCGGCCAGTCGGGCAACCAGACCTTCACGACCACCGAGTTGGGCGAGATCGTGTCCGACGACTTCAACTACTGCCAGCTCAACCCGATGTGGACGGAAGTCGATCCGAAGAACGACACGACCGTCATGCTGTCGGGCGAGACGATCACGCTGACCACCCCGGCCGGCAGCGCCCACGACTGGACGGCCGGCGGCCCGCCGCGCTTCATGCAGGTGGCTAACGACGGCGACTTCGCGGTCGAGATCGAGTTCGAATCGGCCATCACCGCCGTAGGCCAGATTCAGGGCATCCTGATCGAGGAAGACGCCAACAACTACGTCCGTATCGGCTTCGAGCAGCACGCCACCAAAGGCCCGATCCTGTTCGCACGTTTTGTGGCCAACGGGACCAGCGTCAAGGACGTGACGCGCGAATACCTGCCGCTGGGCATGACCTCCACGCCGCCGTTGCTCAAGGTGACCCGCACCGGCGACACCTGGACGTGGTACTGGAAGGCCAGCGAGGCCGACACCAAGTGGACGCGCAGCAACCCGGATTACGTCTTCGACATGTCGGCGCTGAAGATAGGCTTTTACGGCGGCAACTCCGGCGCGGCGGCCCCCGGCCACTCGGCGACCGTGGACTACTTCTTCAACTCGGACACGCCCATCGTCCCCGAGGACGCCGCCCCGATGAACATCAACGTCACGACGGTCGGCACGGGCACGGTCACGAAGATCCCCGATCAGACCCGCTACCTCTGCGGCGATCTGGTGACGCTGAGCGCCACGACGATCCCCGGCTGGTCGTTCGACAGCTGGAGCGGCGACGCCACGGGAACCGCGCCGACGACCTCCGTCACCATGGACGGCGGCAAGAACATCACCGCGACCTTCACCGAGGATCAGTATCTCCTGAACGTCGTCTTCAGCCCGGAGAACGCCGATGAAGCCGGCAACGTCGTGACCAAGTCGCCCGACCAGCCCACCTACGTCTACGATGACGTGGTGCAGTTGACGGCCGATCCCGCGCCGGGCTGGAAGTTCATCGCCTGGAGCGGCGCAATCACCAGCCCGCTGCCCACCGCGTCGATCACGATGCGCAAGGACGAGACGGTGACGGCCACGTTCGAGCAGGAGAAGTACAGCCTGATTCTGAACGTCACCAACAACGGCATCCCCGGCGCTTCGGGCGGCTCGACGACTATCTCGCCGCTCAAGGCCACTTACGTCTATGGCGACGAGGTGACGCTGACGGCCACAGTCAACCCCGGCTGGACGTTCGGCGGCTGGAGCGGCGGAACCACGTCGTCTCAGTTGACAACGACGTTCACCATCACCGGTAACACCGTGGTCAATGTGACTTTCAACCAGATTCAGTACACGATCGACACTGACGTCATCAGCCTGGGCAAGGAAGGCGTCGGCGGCCAGATCGTGCTGAATCCCAACAACCCGACCTACGTCTACAACCAGCAGGTCGTGCTGGCGGCGCAGGCCAACGCCTGCTGGACGTTCACCCGCTGGGAAGGCGACGTGACCGGAACCGAAGCGACGAAGATGATCACGATCACCGACAACGTGAACGTGACGGCCGTCTTCACGCAGAACAAGCACACGCTGACGGTCAACCCCGTCGGCCCCGGCCAGGTGACGCGCTCGCCGAACCTGTCCGAGTACTACTGCGGTGACGAGATCACGCTGACCGCCACGCCGGCGCAGAACTACTTCTTCTCCGGCTGGAGCGGCGACCTGACCGGCGGCGAGAACCCGCTGACCTTCGCCATTGAGAAGAACATGGCGGTGACGGCGACCTTCTCCGACAACCCGCCGCCGACTGTTGACCCGATCCCCGACAAGGCGGTTATCATCAACCAGCCGGTGACCTTCCAGGTGAAGGCGGCCGACCCGCGCGGCGAGAAGGTGACGCTGAAAGCCGAGGGCCTGCCCGCCGGCGCAAAGTTCACCGATAACGGCAACGGCGTGGGGACGTTTAGCTGGACGCCAAGCGTCTCCCAGATGGGCGAGTACAGCATCATCTTCATCGCCACCGACCCACTGGGACATCAGGGCAGCCAGACGGTGATCCTCACCGTCAGCGGTAAGGCAGTCGTCCTGCCGTTCGTGATTCGCTAGGACTGGCAACCACGGATTTCACAGATTACACAGATGATTGTTCAAGAGAATCTGTGTAATCTGTGAAATCTGTGGATTCTCTTTATTAAGGAGTGGACAAGGCATGAAAGTAGGCATTCTGGCCGGCGGACACGGCACTCGTCTGGCCGAAGAGACAGAGATCAAACCCAAGCCGATGGTAGAGATTGGCGGCCGGCCCATCCTGTGGCACATTATGATGCACTATTCCTGCTTCGGCCACCGCGAGTTCGTGATCGCGCTGGGCTACAAAGGCGAGGTCATCAAGCGCTACATGGTGGACTACTGCTCGCTCAACAGCAACATGACCATCAACCTGAAGAACGGGCAGGTGGATTTGCACGACACGGACGGCGTCCAGGACTGGACGGTGCAGCTGATCGACACCGGCCTCAACACGATGACCGGCGGCCGGATCAAGCGCTTGCAGCCCTATATGGGCAACGAGACTTTCATGCTGACCTGGGGCGACGGCGTGTCCACTGTGGACTTACAGCAGCTATTGGCCTTCCACCGCGCCCATGGCCGGCTGGCGACGATGACGGCCGTGCGCCCGCCCGCCCGCTACGGCCACATGGAGTTCGACGGCGACCGCATCCGCGAGTTCACCGAGAAGCCCCAGACGGCCGAGGGCTGGATCAACGGCGCGTTCTTCGTCATGGAGCCGCAAGTCTTTGATTACATCGAGGGCGACGACACCCAGTTCGAGAAGGAACCCCTGGAGCGCCTGGCCGCCGACGCCGAGTTGATGGCCTACAAGCACGATGGGTTCTGGCAATGTATGGACACCCGGCGCGACAAGCACGTGCTGGAGAAGTTGTGGGACAGCGGGGAAGCCCCCTGGAAGATCTGGTAAAAAGGACGGAGTGGAGAGATATCATGCGCGTTTTGGTGACTGGTCATAATGGTTATGTGGGCACGGTTCTGGTGCCCATGCTCCTGAAAGCGGGGCACGACGTGGTCGGTCTGGACAGCAACCTGTACCAGGCGGCGACGTTTGGCGAAGAGAATGAGACGAGCACGATTCCGGCGCTCAACAAGGACGTTCGCGACGTGACCCACGAGGACCTGGACGGCTTCGACGCCATCCTCCACCTTGCCGGCCTGTCCAACGACCCACTGGGCGACCTGAATCCGGAACTGACGTACGAGATCAACCACCGCGCCTCGGTGCGGATGGCCGAGATCGCCAAGGAATTGGGCGTGGAGCGGTTTATCTTCTCCTCGTCGTGCAGCAACTACGGCGCGGGCGTGGATGACTGGCTCAATGAGCAGTCGGCCTTCAACCCGGTGACGCCCTACGGCCGCTCGAAGGTCATGGTGGAGCAGGACGTGGCCAAGCTGGCCAGCGACGGCTTCAGCCCGACCTTCCTGCGCAGCTCCACGGCCTATGGCGTTTCGCCGCGGCTGCGCTTCGACCTGGTGCTGAACAACCTGACGGCCTGGGCCTACACGACGGGACTGGTCTACCTGAAGAGCGACGGCACGCCCTGGCGGCCCGTCGTCCATATCGAGGACATGGCCCTGGCCTTCGTCGCCGCCCTGCACGCGCCGCGCGAGTTGATCCACAATGAGGCGTTCAACGTCGGCCGGCCGGAAGAGAACTACCGCATCCGCGAACTGGCCGAGATCGTGGCCGAGACCGTGCCGGGCAGCCGCGTGGAGTTCGCCGAAGGGGCCAGCCCCGACAAGCGCAACTACCGCGTGGACAGCGGCAAGATCGCCCGCGTCCTGCCGGAGTACAAGCCGAAGTGGACGGCCCGACTGGGCGCGCAAGAGCTGTACGAGGCGTATCAGCGGGTCGGCCTGCAACTCGAGGAGTTCGAGGGGCCGCGCTACCGCCGCATCGATCATATCAAGCTGCTGATGGCAAGCGGCCGCCTGGACAACCATCTGCGCTGGCGCGAAGCCGTCCCGGCCTGAGCGTTAAGAGATTGGCTACGGATTTTCACGGACAATGCGGATTAAGAACGGATTGAATCCGCATTGTCCGTGAAATCCGTAGCCATTCATGTGTGAAGTCGCTATGGCAATCTATAAGAACGAAACCACCGACCGGATTTCCGGTTCGGACAAGCTCGAAACCATCCTGGCCTTCGGCGAGACGCCGCTGGCCGACCGCCTGCTGCGCGCCGACCAACTGGACGAGCCTGACCTGAAGGCCCCGCTAACCCTGGTCTTCTGCCCCGACTCGTCGCTGGCGCAGATCCGCGAGACGGTCAACCCGGAAATCCTCTTCTACGCCGAGTACCCGTACTTTTCATCCGTCTCCCCATCGCTGCTGAAGCACTTCCGCGAAAGCGCCGAGTACATCATGGACACGCGCCCGCTGAACGGCGACAGCCTGGTGATGGAAGCGGCCAGCAACGACGGCTACCTGCTGAAGAACTTCGCTGAGCGGGGCATCCCCGTGCTGGGCATCGACCCGTCGGTTGCCCCGGCCACGGCGGCGCAGGAAGCGGGCATCCCCACGATGATCACTTTCTTCACCCGCGACCTGGCCCAGCAGCTCAAGGCCGAGGGCAAGTCGGCCGACGTCTTCCTGGCGAACAACGTGCTGGCCCACGTGCCCGACCTGAACGGCTTCGTCGCCGGCATCAAGACCATCCTCAAGCCGGCGGGCGCGGCGGTTATCGAGTGCCCCTACGTGGTTGACCTGGTCGATCACGTCGAGTTCGACACCATCTACCACCAGCACCTGTGCTACTTCTCGATCACCGCCCTGGACAAGCTGTTCCGGCAGCACGGCCTCTACCTGAACGACGTGAAGCGCACCAAGATTCACGGCGGCTCGCTGCGCCTCTTCGTGGAGCCGCGCGAGAACGTCGGCCCGGTGGTGCGCGAGCTGCTGGCGACGGAGGCAGAGCGCAAGGTCGATCGCATCGATTACTACCTCGACTTCGCCGACCGGGTGCAGCACGTCAAGGACAGCCTGCTGAGCATCCTGCGCGACCTGAAGGCGCAAGGCTGCCGCATCGCCGCCTATGGCGCGGCGGCCAAGGCCACGACGATGCTGGCCTACTGCGAGATCGATTCGTCGCTGGTGGATTACGTGGTGGACCTGAACAAGTTCAAGCACGGCCGCTACATGGGCGGCAACCATCTGCCCATCTATCCGGTCGAGAAGCTGCTGGAAGACCAACCCGACTACGTGCTGTTGCTGGCCTGGAACTTCGCCGAGGAGATCATGCGCCAGCAGTCGGCCTACCGCGAGGCGGGCGGGCGGTTCATCATCCCTATCCCTGAGCCGCGCATCGTATAAGAAGGGAATCCGCAGATTTGGCAGGTTAGGCAGAT
Source organism: Promineifilum sp. (SeqCode) (assembly GCF_041918635.1). Classification (NCBI taxonomy): domain Bacteria; kingdom Bacillati; phylum Chloroflexota; class Ardenticatenia; order Promineifilales (SeqCode); family Promineifilaceae (SeqCode); genus Promineifilum (SeqCode); species Promineifilum sp. (SeqCode). The sequence continues at coordinate 12,381 of NZ_JAYRVJ010000607.1, read as the reverse complement.
TTAAACAGGCATGGCTACTTCATCCTCCACATCACCGCGACGGCGGGGCGGGCTGCGCGGACTGGCGCGGTCGGGCAAGGGGCTGGCCGTCTCCCTCCTGGGCGAAGACCGCTTTCTGACGGCGCGCGCCGGGGCGCAGCTCTGGCTGGATCGGCGCAAGGGCAAGCAGTTGCTCATGGTGCACACGATGGGTAAGGTCGGCTCGACAACCGTCGCCTACTCATTGAAGACGCGCCGCATCCGCCGGACGATGGCGATGTACCAGCCGCACTTCGTCAGCGAAGAAGGCATGGCCTTTGCCGAGCGTCTGTCAAGTGAGGGTGTCGGCGGCTGGGATCGACTGACGAGTAAGGAGCGGCGCGGCTTCCTGCGCAACCATCTGCTCAACCAGGAGCTGCGCCGCATGCGGGCCTCCGGCGAACGGGTCAAGGTCATCACGATGGTGCGCGACCCGGTGGCGACCAACCTGTCCGGCCTCTTCCACAACCACATCTGGTGGCCGGCCGACGTGAAGGCGCTGTGCGCCGAGCACTCGGCCGGCTGCCTGGACGCGCTGTGCCAGTACTTTCTGGCCCGTTACCCCCACGACGTGCCGGAGACGTGGTTCGACATGGAGGTGCGGACGCTCTATGGCGTGGACGTTTACACTGAGCCGTTCGACCACGAGCGCGGCTACCACATCTATCGTAGCGACTTCGCCGACGTGTTGCTGCTGAAGCTGGAGAAGTTGAACGAGTGCGCGCCGGCCGCCCTGCGCGACTTCCTGGGGCTGGAGGATTTCCAACTGGTGGAGAGCAACACGGCCGAGGATAAGTCCTACGCCGACCTCTACAAGCGCTTCCGCCGCGAGGTGGCTCTGCCCGAAAGCTATCTGGACGCGATCTACGGCACGCGCTTTAGCCGCCACTTTTACACCCCGGCCGAGATTGATGCTTTTCGGCGCAAGTGGCTGGCCCCGGCCGCGACGCGCCCGGCCCCCGCGATGGCGTGATGAGCTGACACCATGCCCCAGTCCAACCTCCGCAAGCGGGCGACACGCGCGACGATGCGCGCCTATCACGGTCTGCGCCACCGCGCACAGGACGCCGGATTGCTGCCGGCTGGCGCCGATTACACACGCTTCATCTGCATCGGTTACGCTCGCACCGGCTCGACGCTGCTGATGCGCTCACTGAACAACCACAGCCGCATCGTTGGCTTTGGCGAGATCGTCAAGAACGTCGACCGCTATCCCCAGCACTACCACGAGTTCGAGAACAGCCAGGCCCTCTTCGAGGCCGATCCGGTGCGCTTCCTGAGCGACAAGGTCTTCCGCAAGTACCCACCCCAGGTAGATGCCGTCGGCTTCAAGATCTTCTACCACCACGCCCCGCGCGACACGGCCTGGGGGCAGGGGGTATGGGATTACCTGCTGGGCCAGCCCGACTTGAAGGTCCTGCACCTGAAGCGGCGCAACCTGCTCAAGACGCTACTCTCGGAGAAGCAAGCGGGCGAGACGGAGGAGTGGATCAAGTACTCCGGCAACGGCGCGGACGCGCCGGTGACGATCGACCCGGCCGAAGCAGAGGCGTTCTTCGCTCGCATGCGCGCCTGGGAAGCGGAGTACGACACGCTCTTTGGCAACCACGCGCGGCACGAAGTGATCTACGAGCAGCTGACCCGCGACCTGCCGGGTGAGTTAGCGCGCATCCAGACCTTTCTCGGCGTGCCCCACGAGGCGCTTAACCCCGGCACGGAGAAGCGACCGGGTCGCACCCTGGCCTCCCAGATCGCCAACTACGCCGCGCTGAAGGCGCGCTTTCAGGGCACGCCCTGGGCGGCGTTCTTCACCGAGTAGGGGCGCACCTGTGTGTGCGCCCCAGGGCAGACCGGCGTGTGCGCTCCAGGGCAGACCTGTGTGTGCGCCCCAGGGCAGACACGCAGGTCTGCCCCTACTTCGTTTAAGGGTAAGGGTCGCCGCCCTGCGTGGGGCTGGGCACGTCTGACGGAGAACACGCCAGCGCCTCGTAGAGCAGTACGTCGTCGTGCCCCCAACCGATGGAGACGATGTCCCCGTCCCCGTCGCCGTCCACGTCCGCCAACTGCGCGCCGTCGTGGTGCTCGTGGCCGGTGGCGACGAGGTGTTGTTGCCAACTGCCGCCGGCGTTCTCGAAGATGAGGACGCGCCCCTCCTCCGGATTGGTCAGGTTGTGCTCGCCCACCACGACGTCCGCGTCGCCGTCGCCGTCCAGGTCGCCCACGTCCAGGCTGTGCGGCCCGATGACGGTGGCGATGACGTGCTCCGTCCAGGGCTGGGTGCGGTCTTCCGGCGCTTCGTACCAGGCCACCACGCCCGGCCGGTTGATGGCCTCGTAGCCAACGATGGCGTCGAGCCGGCCGTCGCCGTTCACGTCGGCCAGGCGGTTGCGGTCGGGCGCGGCATCGGTCTTGAAGAGCGTGTGCGCGCTCCAGCCGGCGGCCGTGTTCTCCAGCCAACCGACGCCGAGCAGCAGGTCGGTATCCCCGTCGCCATCGATGTCGCCGGCCGAGAGCTCTTCGCCGAGCGTGACTGGCGACGCTTGCGCCAACGTCCAGCGCTCGGCCGACGGGTCGGCCGGGATGGTCAGGCTCTCGATGCCGCCGGTGTGGTCATGCCACGAGAGCATCACCCGGCGCGCACCGCCGAACTCGCCCAGAACTGCCCCCTGCAAGAAGTCGCCGCTGCCGGCGTCGATATTGTCCAGCATGGTGAACTCGCCCGCGCCGTCGTTGCGCGCCCAGACAAAGGCGTTGCCGTGTTGTTCCTGCGGGCCATTGTGCACGGTGCCGAGGATGTCGGCGTCGCCGTCGGCGTCGAAGTCGCCGACGACCGCCATCTGATTAAGCGGCGCGCCGATCTCCCGGCGCTCCCACGCGCCGCCGGCCACGCCGGGGTTGCGATACCACCACGCGCCGGCGACGATGTCCGGGTCGGTGTCGCCGTCCAGGTCGGCCGTATCGATGAAGACGGCGCGCCGCGGTCGGGCGTCGTCCACGAGGTGGGTCTGCCACGTCCAGTTCGTCAGCGGCCCGCACCCTAGATCGGGCTGACCGCCCTGGTTAAGCCAGACGTCAACGCGTGGCGTCTGCCAGGAGAAGGGCTTGCTGAGAATATCCAGGTCGCCATCCCCGTCCAGGTCGGCCAGCCGCGACTCGTGGTTGCCAAAACCGGACGAGACCGACTGGGTTGTGAACCCGCCCTCGCCGTCGCCATAGAGCAGCCATGCCTGCGCGTTGGGGTTGTGCCGCTCCGCTTCAGGGGCAAAGGCCATCTCGGCGATGAAGATGTCGAGCAGGTTGTCGCCGTTCACGTCGCCCAGTTCCAGCGAGTGGGCCTGTTTCACGGGATGCTCGAACAGATCGGCGCCGACCCAGGCGACGCCGTCCCACTCGTACCAGCGGGCGGGGCCGTCGGCGTCGCCCGGCGAGATGACCACTTCCAGCCAGCCGCCTGGTTTCACGTCGCCGACGGCGATGCGGGTCTGCTCCATGTCGGCAATCAGGTGCGGCTTGTAGGTGTTGCCGCCCTGATACTCCAGCCACCGCCCGCCGGCCACAATGTCCAGGCGGCCATCAACATTCACGTCTCCCTTGGCCAGCCCCTCGTAGCGGCCGGAACCGGCGACGTGGATCGGGCGCGCGCCGGGCCAGGGCCGCGCCGTTCGCGGGTTATCCGGTACGTCCACGGCAAACAGCCGCGACGCGCTCTGGTTCCAGTAGACGAACTCCACGGCCGGATCGTCGTCAAACTGGCCGAAGAGCATGTCGTGGTGGCGAGGTTGGCCGTTGTTCTTGATGGGTCGCCGCTGCCAGCGTTCTGCTGGGGCCGGATACGGATTCTCCCACCACCAGATGGCATTATCGCGGCCGTTGGCTCCCAGGGCGAGGTCGAGGTCGCCGTCGCCGTCGATGTCGTGCAGCGCCCCGCCAGCCTCGATAGGCAGGGCGTCGCTCTCGATGACGTGATAGGCCCAGCCGCCGCCAGCCAGCCGCTCATACCATTGCACTGAAGGGCCGGGCGGCAGGCGCGAGGCGATGATGAAGTCGTTGAGGCCGTCGCCGTTCAGGTCGCCGACGAGCGCCGCCGACTGTTCGACGCTGGGGCCGGGGACTGGCAGGTCGCCCTGCGCGCTGGACAGATGTTGCCAGTCGCGCAAGGGCGAGACAGGAGTAGCGCGGGTTTGAATGGCGGGCATAAACTGGACGGGGGCGCTCGCGGCCGGAGCGGCCTGCGCGCGATGCTCGCTATTCTGGTTATTCCAATAATTACCCAACACCCACAGGCTAAATAGAAAAATGCCCACAATCAGGCACAGTCGGCCGTTGGCAACGTGTTTCATGCGATCCTTTACCTCACGATGAAGTTAGAAGGGATGAATCTGAATGGAGGTAGCCGCGATGCAATCGATCCCTTATTACGGTACGCAGTTACCGGTACTCGTCTAGCGGTACACGAGCGGGCGGGGAAGCAACTTTCGAAGGGGAATCTCGTGTTTTAACTACTAGGCGAACAGCATAGCAGAAAATACTCTATTACGAAAGTACTAAGTAGAAAACGTAGGGAGGCTCTGAAGGAGCGTTAAGGTTGGCCGTAAGCGAGACAGCCTATGATCAAGGTGTCCGAATAGTGGAATTGATCGGAAGTTGCCGTATTTCCGGAGTAGGAGCGAACTGCGGGATCGGCCCACCAACGTAACCGGCGGCTTGGCCGCCACCTTGTATAGTCCGCGCGGAGCGTGGATGACAATGCATGGGGAGAATACACGTGAGTAAACAAACGATGCTGCGTTTCACTCTGACTGTTTGCGCGCTACTTTTCAGCGTCACGTTGCTATCGGCCGTCCCGCCGTTGGCGGCCGAAGGCAACGCCTTCAATCTGACTCTCAAGGTCGAGCCGGCCGGCAAGGGTACGGTGACGGTCAACCCGCCGGGGCCCTACAACGCCGGCGACGTCGTGACCTTGACCGCCACGCCCGCCACGGGCTGGCTGTTCGATAAATGGGTCGTCGCCAGCGATCTTGTCTGGTGGAACAACGACTGGGATTACCGCGTCGAGGTGACGGCCAACGCCGCCAGCGTTGCCCGCACCGACAAGCCGGCCGAATTTGACCTGAACTTCACCCAGATTTGGGCCTCGTTGGGCAAGACGGGCACACTGGATCCCAACTCGGTGCGCGTGGTCGAAGTCGATGCCAACGACAATGTCATTGACGCCACGGTGCCGTTCCAGTTCGACGAAGCGACCGACTTCAACGCCGCGACCAAGGCCGCCGGCACGGTGGTAGTGATCATGGAGGGCAACACGCCCGCCGGGGCCACGCGCCGCTACCACGTCTACTTTGACGTGACCGGCAAGGGCTTCGCCCCGCCCTCCGTCACGCCCCTGATCACCTTCAACGGCACTGCCACGGACGAAGGCATGGCCGCCTACCAGATGGATACGCCTGTTGGCACTTACTTCTATCACGTCAAGGGCGGCGGCTTCTCCAGCTTCAACGACCTGAACGGCAACGACTGGATTGCCTGGAGCAAGACGCCCGACGACGGCGGCGACTTCCGCGGCATCCCCAACGTCGTCCATCCCAACAATGGTGGCTTTTTCCACCCAGGCCGCAACGTGATGACCACCACGCTCCTGTCGGAAGGCCCGGTTAAGATCACCTTTGAGGCGTTCGAAACCAAGAAGCCGCCGGCCGGGCGCGATCGCTGGCGTGGACTGTGGGAGGTCTATCCCACTTATGTCACCTTCACTATGCTGCACGCGCCCTACAACTACTACTTCCTTTATGAGGGCACGCCCGGGGGTCTACTCCAGCCGACGACCGACTTCATCGTGCGCAACAACGGCGCCACCGGCGTGAAGACCAACGCCAACGTCGCCTGGGCCGTCGATATCCCCAATGAGGAGTGGGCCTTTGTCGCCGACCCGACCGTAGGCCCCACCGGCCGCGCCCTGTTCATGGTCAACCACACCGATGATACCCAGACTGACTACCACACCCCGCAAGGCAAGATGACCATCCTGGGCTTCGGTCGCAATGGCAACAGCTACCTGCTCGATAAGGCCATTGTGCCACGTACGTTCACGTGGGGCATCATGGACGTGATCGAGTTCGAAGCGTCCAAGCCGATCATCCACAACGCCTACAAGGAGATCGCGACGGCTGTCGGTGAGGCGGAGACGCGCGCCGGGGCGTCGCTGGGCAGCAACAACCCGGTGCAGTTCACCATCACCGGCAATCACACTATCACCGCCTACTTCAAGCCGGCGCAGTTCACCCTGACAACGAGCGTCAGCCCGGCCGGCATGGGCACGGTCACCAAGTCGCCCAACAAGGCCACCTACGATTACAACGAGGCGGTGACGCTGGCCGCCGCGCCGGCCGCCGGCTGGTACTTCGGCGGCTGGCAGGGGGACGTGACGGGTCTCACCAACCCGATCACCATCAACGTCACCAAGAACATGAACGTGACGGCCCTCTTCGTCCAGACGTTCAGCATTAACGCCAGCGTCAACCCGGCCGGAGGCGGTTCGGTGACACTTAACCCGCCCGGACCAACCTACACGCCGGGAACCCAGGTGACCGTACAGGCCACGCCCAACGACGGCTACGCCTTCACCGGCTGGAGCGGCGATCTGACCGGCTCGAATCCCACCGAAACGGTGACGGTTAATAAGAATCTGACGATCGTCGCCAACTTCGCCGCCGGGCAATACACCTTCAATGCCACGGCTGGCCCTAACGGCACGGTGAATTGGGCGCCCAAGAAGTCGCTCTACGCGCCGGGCGAGAAGGTCGTCGTCACGGCCACGCCCAACGACGGCTACTTCTTCTCCGGCTGGACAGGCTCGCTCACCTCGCCGCTCAACCCGCTGGAAGTGACGATCAACGGCAACACCAGCCTCACCGGCAGCTTTGCCCTCATCCAGTACTACACGGTTAACGTGACCGTACCGGGCGGCGGCGGCACAGTGACCAAAGAACCGGAGCAGGCGCAGTATGCCAGCAACACGGTTGTCAGGCTGACGGCCATCCCGGCGGCCAACAAGCGCTTTGCCGGCTGGAGCGGCGGCCTGACGGGCAACACCAATCCGGTTGACGTGACGGTGACAGGCAACATGGCTATCACGGCCACCTTCGTCGATGATGTCTATCCGCTCAACGTGAGCATTGTGGGACAGGGCTCGGTCGCCAAGCAGCCCGACAAGCCGGCCGGCTACTTCAAGGGCGACGTGGTGAACCTGACGGCGACGCCCGCCGCCGGCTGGAAGTTCGATAGCTGGTCGGGCGCGGCCACGGGGACGACAAACCCGACGACCATCGCCATCAACGGCGCTACCAACGTCACGGCCACCTTCGTCCCGCTGGGGCCGTTCACCCTGACGACGGCGACGGACGGCGACGGCAGCGGCGTCATCCAGATCGAGCCGGACAAGGACAGCTACGCCTGGGGCGAGGAAGTGACGCTGACGGCCGCGCCGGCCGGCGGCTCCGTCTTCGCCGGCTGGTCGGGCGACGTGGTCAGCAACGACAACCCGCTGACGCTGGTGATGGATGGCGACAAGAGCGTCATCGCCACGTTCAGCGTGCCCACCGGTCCGTTCACCGACAACTTCAACGCCTGCGACCTGAGCGATGTCTGGGGCGACCCAATCGACCCGGCCGGGAACGCGACGTTCACGACCAACGGTAAGCAACTGCTAATCGCCATCCCAGCGACGAATGAAGACCACAACATCTGGAAGGGCGTCAACAACGCGCCGCGCGTCATGCAGCCGGCCAGCAACACCAGCAACATGGAGATCGTCGTCAAGTTCGATTCGGACGTGACGCAGAACTCGCAGATGCAGGGCATCCTGATCGAGGAAGGCGCGCAGACGCTGGCCCGCTTCGACTTCAGCTACATGACTGTCAACGGCGTGTCGAGCGTCCACGCCTACGCGATGACGCTGGAAGATGGCACGGCCAAGAAGCGGCTTGACGTGGCGATCGACGCTGATGACGCTAACTACCTGCGCGTCACGCGCCGCGGCGACCGCTGGACGCTGGCCTACAGCGCCGACGCCGACGCCAACAATTGGAAAGAGGCGGGCGTCTTCACCTTTGTGATGAAGGTTAAGAAGGCAGGCGTCTTCGCCGGCAACGTACGCCCGACGGGGGCCACGACCGCGCCGGCCCACACGGCCATCGTTGACTACTTCCACAACACCGATGGGGCCGTGCCGGAGCCGGACGCGCCGCTGCTGGACGTGACCATCGTCGGCGGCGGCTCGGTGACGACCACGCCGCCGGCCGTCCAGATGGTCTGCGGCCAGACGGTTAGCCTCAAGGCGCAGCCCGGTCTGGGCTGGGTATTCGGCGGCTGGAGCGGCGACGCGACCGGCGCGCAGAACCCGGTCTCGGTGCTGCTGGACCAGCCGCGCGCCGTCACAGCCACGTTCACCGCCTTGCCGACGCGCTACATCGCCTTGCCGGTGATCATCCGCTAACCGCAGCGCCGCCTTCTAACCAGGTAATAAACAGCCGCCGGGTCCTTCGACCCGGCGGCTGTTGTGTTTCAAGAAATGGCTACGGATCAGGACGGATGCTACGGATTCAAGAGTAGCGCTGTATAAATCTGCCTAATCTGCAGATTCTTCATCTGAAAATCTCGACCGCCGCCTGCCGCAAGTCGACAAAAATGGGGTGGAGACAGCCAATCATGGCCGCTAGCCGGCCGGCCATCTCGGCCTGGAACGCCTCGGTCAGCGGCGCTTTGGGACAGACCTCGTAAATCTTTGTCCACCCCCGATCCCACATCTCCGCCTCGACCGCCTCGCCCAGCGTGGCCTTGATCTCGAACAGGTGGCGGCGGAAACCATCGAGCAGGAAGCGGTTGAGGGCGTGGTCGCGCGCCTCGCAGTGGAAGCCCAGCTCCCAACCTTCGATGGTCTGGCCCGGCCGGCCGCCCACCCGGCTGACCTCGTAGTGCAGCGACGGCTCGCCGTAGTGAATCTGGAGCAGTGTGTGCCACTGGATGCGGTACTGGAACCCCTGCAGCGGGGCGGGCAGCAGTGGCCGCAGGACGCCGGGCAAGCTTTGGACGAAGGCGGTGGTCGATAACGTTGTCATGTTGCTTATAGTATAATCCTGACCAGATGCTTTATCGAGTAGGGGTAAGGCGACCGGGAGACAGTGGATAACCGAGGGATCGGTCTCCCGGTCGCCTTACCCCTACACTCTGCCTGAACAATGACCAACAAGCAGCGCACCTGGGGCCAATTCGCCACCCCGATCGACGTGGCCGACCTTCTGCTCGGCTTCTGTCTGCGCCGCCCCGAAGATCGCGTGCTCGACCCCAGTTGCGGCGACGGCGCGCTGCTGAGGCGGGCCGCCCGCTGGCGGTCGTGGCTGGCCTCGGGCGATGACGCGCCGGCCGGCCGGCTCTATGGCGTTGAGCTTGACTCGGAGGCGGCGGCGATGGCCCGAACGGTGGCGGGCGCGACCATCCTCCATGCCAACTTTCTGACGCTCGAGCCTGGAAGCCCTCTCCCCGGCCCTCTCCCGGGGGGGGAGGGAGCAAGCATGCCCGGCGGGCGGGAAGACCCTCTCCCCAGCCCTCTCCCGGGGGGGGAGGGGGACGAGTGGTCGGGCTTCGACGCGATCATCGGCAACCCGCCCTACACGCGGGCCGAGTGGATCGGCCGGCTGGACGCGGCGGCCGGGGCGCAGTTGGCGCTGTTCTCCGACGAGCCGGCGGACGGGGCGGCGCGCCCCGCGCTGCTGCCGCGGGCGTTGGGCGCGGGTCTGGGCGGGCGGGCCGGGCTGCACGCCTACTTCTTTCTCCACAGCGCCGCTTTCTTGCGCGAGGGGGGCCGGCTGGGCTTCGTCGCGCCCAACGGCTGGCTCGACGTGGCCTACGGCGGCCCGTTGAAGCAGTTCTTGCTCGATCACTTCCGCATCCTGGCCATCATTGAGTCGGCCGTGGAGCGCTGGTTCGCCGCGGCCAGCGTCAACACCTGCGTCATCATCCTGGAGCGGACGGACGACGCACCGGCCCGCGCCGCCAACCGCGTCCGGCTGGCCCGGCTGCGCCAACCGCTGCGCGACCTGCTCGGCTACGAGGCCGACGACCCGCGCCGCCAGTCGGCCGTTGACCAGCTCATCGGCCGCCTGCTGCCGCCGGCCGACCGGGACACAGCCGGCGTGTCGGCGCGCGTGCGCCCTCAGGAGACGCTGGCCGCCGGCGAGCGCTGGGGGACGCTGCTGCGCGCCCCGGCCGTGTACCTGCGCCCGCCGAGCCGCCCGCTCGTCTCGCTGGGGGCGTGGGCGGCGGTGCGGCGGGGCTTCACCAGCGGGGCCAACAACTTCTTCTACCTGGATCGGGCGCGCGTCGAGCGCTGGGGCATCGAGCCGGAGTTCCGCCGGCCGCTGCTCAAGTCCTTGCGCCGCGTGGCCGATCTGCGCGCCGGCCGTGAGGAGTGCGCCCACGACCTGCTGACCATCCCGGCCGGGGCGCGGCTGGCCGGCACGGCGGCCGGCGATTACGTGGCCTGGGGCGAGGCGCAGGGCATCCACCGGCGGCGCACCTGCGCCGGGCGAACGCCATGGTACGCGCTGCCGGAAGCGGCTGAGGGCGGGTTGCTGCTGGCGAAAGGGGTCTGGCAGCGCCACTTCGCGCCGGTTGTGGTCGAGCCGCTGGTCGTGGATCAGCAGATCTACCGCGTCCGGCCGGACGATGAGATCGCGCCGGGGGTGGCCGCGGCGCTACTCAATAGCGCCTGGTTCGCGCTGCAATGCGAGTTACGCGGCCGAGTGAACCTGGGCGAGGGGGTGCTGTGGCTGGCAACCTATGAACTGGCCGAGGCGCTGCTGCCCGACCCGCGCACGCTGGACGCCGGGCAGCGCCGCGCCCTGGAAGACGCCGCCGCCCGGCTGGCCGCCCGGCCGCTGGGCGAGACGCCGGAGGAATTGGCTCGCGACGACCGCCGCGAGCTGGATGACCTGGTGTTCGATCTGGTTGGCCTGCCGGCCGCCGAGCGGGAAGCGGCGCGCGCGGCGCTGCTCGACTGCCTGGCCGGCCGGCGGCGGCGGGCGGGGCAGATCGGGGCTGAGGCATGACCGAGGCGTTGCGCGCCAAGTATGAGCACGTCTTTCGCGTGCTCAACGAGACGTATGGCCGGCCGGTCTGGCGCTCCCACGGGCCGCCGCTGGACGAACTGGTGGCGACTATCCTCTCGCAGGCCACGGCCGACGTGAACACCGAGCGGGCCTATGCCGAGTTGACCACCCGCTTCCCCACCTGGGAGGCGGTGCGGGACGCGCCGCCGGAAGCGGTCGTCGCCGCCATCCGCTCGGCCGGGCTGTCGAATACGAAGGGGCCGCGCATCCAGAACGCGCTGCGCCACATCGAGCGGGAGCGGGGGGAGTTGTCGCTGGACTTCCTGGGCGATCTACCGCTGGAGGAGGCGATGGCCTGGCTGACGCGCATCGAGGGGGTGGGGCCGAAGACGGCGGCGATTGTCCTGTTGTTCTCGCTGGGTCGCCCCGCCTTCCCGGTCGATACGCACGTCCACCGCGTCAGCGGCCGGCTGGGGCTTATCCCGCCCAAGACGAACGCGGTGAAGGCCCACCCCCTCCTGGAGAGCCTGGGCGCGCCGGAGACGTATTACCCGATGCACATCAACCTCATCCGCCACGGCCGGGAGATCTGCCGCGCCCGCGCCCCGCAGTGCCACATCTGCCCGCTGCAAGACGTGTGCGACTACTACCAGTCATTCGTGTGGCGCGCGGCCGATGGGTAGAAAGATGTAGGGGAGCTGGGGTGCAGGGGAGCCGGGGTGAACTCCACGCCCCCTGCTCCCCTGCACCCTTGCTCCCCCGCATTCTTTGCCTCTTGCGCGCAAAGGCGATTACAATACTCTTGTCCCAATCGGGAGCCGCGGCCGGAAGCTATGAGCGCGATACGCACACGCACCAACGAGGAATGGATCGAAGACCTGCGGGCCGGTGGCCCGCGGCGAGAGGCCGCCCTCGACGATCTGCGCCAGGTGCTGGCGACCGGTCTGCGCCGCGGCCTCCTCGGCCAGGTGGACACCAATGCGCCGGAGTTCGAGACGCAGGTGGACGACTTCGTGCAAGAGGCGCTGCTGAAGGTGCTCGACAACCTGGACAGCTTCGCCGGCCGCAGCCTCTTCACTACCTGGGCCAACAAGATCGCTCTCAACATCGGCCTGACTGAACTGCGCCGCAAGCGCTGGCGCGACACGTCGCTCGACCACCTGACCCAGACGGACGACGGCGACTTCACCCCCTCGTTCGTGGCCGATCCGGGGCCGCGGCCGGAGGAACTGACCGAGCGGCGCGAGTTGATGGCCTACGT
>NZ_JAYRVJ010000606.1:0-16927 GCF_041918635.1 Promineifilum sp. (SeqCode) | reverse complement strand
GCGGCCCGATCAACACCGCGGCTGGAAGCGCGCATCGAACCCGTGTACTGTGTAGAGAAGGAGCATTATGAGCACAATTCGATCTAAGCTCTCGCGAAAACAATGGCTCATTATCGGCCTGACGGCGCTATTAGCCATCACCATTCCCGTCCTCGCCCTGCTATTCGACGTGACTGCGTCCAATGCCTTTGTCGACGTCAAGGGCGCCCTCTTCTGGCGCACCAGCCAAAAGGGCGCCGGCAGCGGCAATCTTGACGCCTTCCTGCGCGTTCAGGCGCAGGGCAATAACACGACCGAACAGGGGTATAACACCGACGGCGCGTTAGAATTTGACGAGGGCGACCCCTTCACCCGCTCGCTGGAACTGACCGACATCCCTCAAGTGACGATCAACGGCGTCACCTATCGTGAGTTCGTGCTCGATCTCAACGAAACGCAGTCCAATGGCAACGAGACGATCTCGCTGGACGAGTTGCAATTGTTCACGGCGAACAGCGGCTCGCTGAGCGGCTACAATGCCGCCGGCCCCGATATCGCCGGGCAAACCACGCTCATCTATGACCTGGACGCCGGGAGCGACGATTCGGTGCTCTTGGTCGATTACGCCTCCGGCAGTGGATCGACTGACTACGTCGTCTACTTCCCTGACGCGCTCTTCGGCGGTGGGCCAGCCTGCGACTTCGGCGCTCCGTTCGGCGGCGTGGGACAGTGCAACACGTACGTCTATCTCTACAACTACTTCAGCAGCGTCAGCGACGGCCAGGAAGAGTGGGCAGTAGGCGCGACTGGCCCGGTAATCGCCAGCCCGACACCGACCAACACCAATACGCCCACCAATACGCCTGTCACGCCGACGGACACGGCCACCAGCACACCGACCAACACGCCTGTCACGCCGACGGACACGGCCACCAGCACGCCGACCAACACGCCCGTCACGCCGACGGACACGGCCACCAGCACGCCGACCAACACGCCCGTCACGCCGACGGACACGGCCACCAGCACGCCAACCAATACGCCCGTCACGCCGACGGACACGGCCACCAGCACGCCGACCAACACGCCTGTCACGCCGACGGATACGGCAACACCCACCAAGACGGCGACACCTACCAAGACGCCAACGCCTACTAAGACGGCAACGCCGACCATGACACCGACGAACACGCCAACCAATACGCCCACGGTCACGGTGACGGCGACCGCCACCAACACGCCCACCGCCACGCCGACCAACACCCCCATCGCGGGCTTCTGCCCGGCCGGCGCGGGTGTGTATGAGCGCACCGACATCCTGGGTAAGGGCATGGGCAGCAATACCAACGGTGTGGTCACCGTCCGCGTCGACGTGCCCAACAGCGCCAATGTGCTCTCGCTCTACGGTCAGCTGGCCGGCAAGGACCAGCGGACGTGGAAGTATGCCCGCTTCCTGCGGCCCAATGGCACCTACATCAACGACCAGACGCTGGAAAGCCCGGCCTACCGCGACTATGCCGTCTTCTGGTTCGGCCAGCAGTTGACCGCGCCGACCCTGCCCTACTGGCGGGCCCGGCTCGTCGGCGCGCCGACCAATGCGCCGTTTGTCCAACGCGCCTTCGTGCTCTACCCGACCTACCGGACGACGCAGCAGTACGTGAATGTCTTTGAGAGGTTTGCCGACAGCAGCGAGAACCAGGTGTACTACCAGTGGATCCCGGCGCAGCAGCAAGTCCTCGAACTGCCCGCGCCGACGGCCGCGGTGAACCTGGTCATCACGGTGGCCGTAGTGGACAACGACAAGGACACCCGGCCCTTCGAGTTGACCATCACCGCCGGCGGCGTCAGCCAGACGGTGACGGCCAACGGCCCGACGAACGGCAACTTGCTGAACCTGGTCAAGGTGACGCTGCCCAACGTCCCGGCCGGCACGAACCAGGTGGTGCTCGACCTCGTTTCGCCCACCCCCAACGGGGACTCGGTGGCGATGATCGGCGCGACGGCCAACTACCTCTGCGCGCCGTAGTACTGTCCGCGGATAGGGCCTGACCGCCCAAATCCACTCAATCAGAAAAGCCGGGCCGCCTCGTGTGGCCCGGCTTTTTCATTAATTCAATCCGGGTTATCCGTTCCAGCCGTGGTTAATTCATTCCGCTCGCGGTAAGATCGCTCCATGAGCGAGAACACCGACCCGCAAGAACCTATCACCGGCGACACGCCGGTTGCCGGCGACACGCCGGTTGCCGGCGACGACCACCGCCGCCGCATGCGCCACGACTGGCAAAACCTGATGGATGACCTAATCGAGGACGGCCGCCAGCGCGGCCTGTTCAGCGATCTGGCCGGGCAAGGACGGCCGCTGGAACTGGAACAAAATGTCTACGAAGGCAGCGCCGCGCTGGCCAACAAGCTGCTGAAGGACAACGACCTGCGCCCCGTCTGGCTGGCGCAGCGCGCCGACGCCGCGGAGAAGATCGACGCCCTGCGCGCCGACGTGGCCCGTACCTGGAACCGCTACCGCACCGCCTTCCAGCACGCTCAGGGCGAGAGCCACCGCACCGCCCTCACGCTCGGCTGGGACGACGCCTGCCGCAAGTGGGAAGAGACCATCGTCAAGATCAACAAGGAGATCGACACCTACAACCTCAAGCGGCCGATGACCCAATTGGAGTTGTTCAAGCTCCGCCTGGCCGACGAACTGAAGCGCGTGGACGCGCCGCGCTACTTGCTCTAGCAACCCTTGTAGGGCGTTATTTGCCAGGCGCCCCACAAAGGCGCTAGCTTGTCCATATTTTTTACTCATCTTTTCAGATTATATTGACAAAATCTGTACAAAGCCGTATAATGCGGGCATTGTGAGTGGCATCATCGTCTGTGCGGCCTGCCCCCTTGATAACAAGCATGTACGATGGTATGGCAATCAGACAGAACGAGAGATGTATACAATGCCTGAATCACCTGAATTGATCGTGCACGTCAATCTGACCGGCCGTAACTGGGAGGCCTTCATCGATGGGCTTGAACCCATCGACGAAACCGATGGCGCCGCTCTGGCTTTTGCTACGGCGGCCGAGCCGTCGCTGGCCGGGCCGGCACCCATGGTCGAGCTTCGGGCTGAGCCGGACGACTCCGAGCCGCCGCTGGACGCTGACGGCGACCTGGCGGCCTTCGTGGACCTGGAAACCTACCTGGATGACTACGACCGGCGCAGTCTGGGCGACGGCTACGCGGCGCTGCACGCCAAGCATCAGCAGCGTCACGCCGCTCTGCGCGACGTGCCCGCCAATGACTTCCTGAACCGGTACATGCTGGAAACGAACCGCCAGCGCTTGCTTACGGCCGAGGAAGAGGCCGAACTGGCCTGCCAGATCGAAGCCGCCGCCGAGGCCCGCGCCCGGCTGGCCGAGGCGACTGGGCGCGAGCGGGCGGCGCTGGAGCGCCTGATCGAACAGGGCGACGCCGCCCGCGCCATGCTCATCCGTTCCAACACGCGCCTGGTTATCAGCATCGCCAAGCGCTACTACGGCCAGGGGCTTGACTTCCTCGACCTCATTCAGGAGGGCAACACCGGCCTGTTGGCCGCTGTCGAGAAGTACGACTATCGGCGCGGCACGCGCTTCAGCACCTATGCTACCTGGTGGATTCGGCAAGGCATTACCCGCGCTCTGGTCAACCATGGCCGCATGATCCGCATCCCCGCCCACCAAACCGGCAACGTACGCCGGCTGTACCGGATGATCCGCGACATCGAGCAAAAGCAGGGGCGGCAGCCGGACGTGATGGAGTTGGCCAAGCATACCGAACTGCCGCCGGAACAGGTGCAGTGGCTGCTCCAGATCACGCGCCCCCTGCTGGCGCTGGAACAGCCGGCCGGCGAAGACCAGGACGCGGAGTTGGGCGACTTCATCGAGGATCGCGAGGCGGAGCAGCCGCACGAGGCCGTGGCCGCCAAGCTGTTCGGCGAGCGGATGGGCGAGATCCTGTCGGAATTGACCCCCCGCGAGGCGGCCATCATCCGGCTGCGCTACGGCTTGCAGGGCAGCGATCCACACACGCTGAAAGAAGTGGGCGAGATCTTCAAGCTATCGCGCGAGCGTATCCGGCAGCTAGAGAAGACGGCCCTGAGCAAACTGCGCCGCAGTCCCCACCTGGGCGAGTACGCGCTGGCCATGAATTAAGAGGCTCACGCCAAGTTCGCCAAGGAAACCAAGAACGCCAAGAAGATTCAGAGATTCTTCCTGGCGTTCTTTGCTTCTTTGCGCTCTTGGCGTGAGCTTCTTACCCGTCGGCTGTCACCCGCCCCTCGCGCACGCGCAGCACCGTGGCCTGGGTCAGGAAGTCGGCCGGGAACATACCCGGATCGGTCGAGGTCAACAACGCCTGGGCCGCGCCGCGCCCACCCACCTGGGCCAGCACGTAGGCCAGCAGCGCGTTGCGCCGGTGCTGGTCCAGTTCCGCGCCCACCTCGTCCAGCAGCAAAATGGGCACGTCGGACGTGGCGGCCTTCATCCAGCCGATCTCGGCCAGCTTGAGGGCCAGAATGGCCGTGCGCACCTGGCCGCGCGAGCCGAACTGCCCCAGGTTGCGGGCGTTGACCAGGATGGCCCAGTCATCGCGGTGGGGGCCGACGGTGGACGCGCCGCGGGCCAGATCGGCCGCCCGCGCCGCGGTCAGTTCGGCGGCGAAACGCTCGGCGATGCGGCCAACGTCGGGGTCTTCTTGCAGCCGGTCGCCGTCGCGCAGAAGGTCGTCGGGCGTCTTGCGGCCGTTGCTGTACCAACCGGGCAGGTAACCCAGCCGCAGCGACTCCTTGCCGCCGATGAGGTCCTGGTAGTAGATGTCCTGCGCCTCGCGGGCCATCTCCGTCACGAAGGCCGCCCGGCGCTGGAAGACGCGGCTGCCGGGCTCGATCAGCTTGTCGGTCAGGACTTGCAGCACGTCGGCGCTGTTGCGCGTCTGCCCCTCGGCCATGCGCCGCAGCAGGGCGTTGCGCTGTTCCAGCACCTTGTTGTAGGCCGACAGGTCGCGGCAGTAGTCGGCGTCCACCTGGCACAGCGTCACGTTCAGGTAGCGCCGCCGGTTGGCCGGCGCGCCCGTCGCCAGCTCCACATCCTCCGGCAGGAAGAGCACCACGCGCAGATGGCCCAGCAAGTCCATCAACCGCACCTTGCGCCGGTTCACCAGCGCCTCGCGGCGAAAGGCGCTCTGACCGTTGCGCGCCCAGTCGCCGCGCTCCTCGACGATGAGGCGCATCTCCAGATGGCGCGGGCCGTCGGGCCGCAGCAGGTCGGCCACCAGCCGGCCGACGATCACCGGTTCATCTGACTGCATCGCGTCCCAGTTGAGCAACTGCTGATCCTGGCTGGCGTGGGGGGAGCGCGTCGTCGCCATCAGGTAGATGGCCTCCAGCAGGTTCGTCTTGCCCTGGGCGTTGTCGCCGTGCAGCAAAATGGCCCCGGCCGGCAGGTCAAGCTCCAGGCGAGTGTAGTTGCGAAAGTTAGTCAGCGATAGGCGGCGGACTTGCATGGAGGGATAAGTCTCTCACTTGTAGGGCAATTTGGCAAATCGCCCTTGCCACTCGCAATCTGAGAGTGTTTGCGGCCCCCCACCCTCCATGCTATGCTCACCCGGATGATCGAGGTACATGACGATCCGGGCCGCTCCCCTCTGCGCTGGCTGGCGACGCTGCTGCTGGTGGTCGCTCTGCCACTGGCGATTGGCTTCTTTCTGGCCGGGCGGGTTGTGCCCCGGCCGCAGGTGGGCATCCTGCGCCTCAGCTACGACATTAATAGCCTCTCCACCTACGAAGTCACCGAACAGCTCAAGCTGGCCCGCGAAAACCCGGCTATTAAGGCCGTCGTGCTGATCCTCAACAGCCCCGGCGGCTCGGCCGCTTACAGCGAAGAACTGTTCCTGGACGTGCTCAACACCCGCCACAAGTTGCCGGTGGTGGCCTCTGTGGATTTGCTGGCCGCCAGCGGGGCGTACTACATGGCCGCGGCGGCCGATGAGATCTACGCCAAGCCCACTTCCGGCGTCGGCAGCGTCGGCGTTATCGCCTCCCTGCCCGGCGACGTGTTCATTGAGGAGGACTTGCTGACCACCGGCCCTTACAAGGCGTTTGGCGGCACGCGCGACGGCACGGTGCGCCAGATCGAGCGGGCCAAGTTCGCCTTCCTCGACGCGGTGCGCGTCGGTCGCGGCGAGCGGCTGGCCATTGAGCCGGCGACGCTGTCGCGCGGCGAGTTGTACAGCGGCGTCCAGGCGCTCGACTATGGGCTGATCGACGGGCTGGCCGCCGGGGACGAGGCCATCCGGCGCGCCGCCGAATTGGCCGGTCTGCGCGACTACGAGACGGTCGAACTGTACCCACTGGCCTTCGACACCGACTTCATCCCCCTGCCGTTGGCCCGCTACCGGCCGCAGCCCATCGACGAGGCCAAACTGTGGGCCGCGCCGACCGACCTGGCCCCCGGCGTCTACTACCGTCACGTCGCGCCCGCCCCGGGCCAACCATAGAGGGCCGGGAAGCTGCCATGCGCAAAGCCACGCTCTACCTGGCCGTGTTCGTCCTGCTGTTGCTGCTGCCCGTCGGGGCGCGCTACTTCCAGTACTATCGCCCCTTCGCCCCACGGCCCGCCGCGCCGCCCGCCTATTCGGCCGCCGGCATTGCCGCCGTCCCCACCCCTGCTGCCGGCGAAACGTCGGTCGAGGTTGACGCCGTCGAACCCGTCCGCGCCGGTGGCAGCGCCGACGTGGCCGCGGTCGAAGCGACGCGGGCCGCGGTCGAAGCGACGCGCGGCATCGCCGTGCTCGACCAGGCCCACCGCAATCAGTTCACGGCCGAGGAGTTGGCGACGCTCGACGGCCTGCTGGCGGCGCGTGGCTTCCAGGTGCAGCCGGTGACCGAGGGCGATCTGGCCGCGGCGCTGCGCCCGGCCGGCGCGCTCATCGTCATCGCCCCGGTGGACGACTACTCGGCCGCCGACGTGCGCGCCGTGAGTGAGTTCGTGGCCCGCGGCGGGCGCGTCCTGCTCGTCGGCGACCCGACCCGCTACCACGTCGAGTTCGACGAGGAGGACATCTTCGCCCCGCCCGTGGTAGAGACGGCCCAGACGCCGCTCAACGCTCTCGCCAACCCGTTCGACATCACCTTCCGCGGCGACTACCTCTACAACACGGTCGAGAACGAGGGCAACTTCCGCAACATCCTGCTGGGCGAAGCGGGGCTGGCCGGCGGGCCGCTGACCGACGGGCTGAGCCGGCTGGCGCTCTACAGCAGCCACTCCCTGCTGCTGGGGCCGTCGGCCGCGCCGCTGCTGTCGGCCGATGACAACACGTGGTCGTCGGCCACCGACCGGCCCGGCGGCTTGACGCTGGCCGCCCTCAGCCCGCCCGGGAGCGACGGCGGCCAGGTGCTCGCCCTGGGCGACGTGCACTTTCTGACCGAGCCCTACATCACCGTCCACGACAACGCCGCCTTCGCCGGGCGCGTGGCCGACTTCCTGGCCGGCGGAACCCGAAACGCCGGCGTCCTGGCCGGCTTCCCCTACTTCTATGACTCCCCCGTCGATCTCGTCTACAGCGAAGCCCCCGAATTGGGGCCGGACGCCTTCGACGAGATCATCACCCTGCAAGCGGCCTTCCGCGAGGCGGGCCTGTCGCTCGCGCTGGCCGGCGAGCCAGCCGGCGACCACGACGCGCTCTACCTGGGACTCTATAACCAGGCCGGCGACGTGGCGGAACTGCTGGAGGTGGCCGGCGTCGAACTGGTCATCACCCCGGCCATCTCTGCGCCCGGCGACGAGACAGACGAGGAGGCCGGCGCGCCGGCCGGGACGCGCCTCATCCGCTCCGCTCTGGGCGATGTGCAGATGGCCGGCACGGCGCTCATCCTGCTGGGCGGCGACGAGGCGCGGCGACAGGTGGCCGTTCTGGCCGCCAGCAACGACGGGCTGGAGAGCGCTGTCGACCGCCTGCGCGCCGGCGACCTGTCCGGCTGCCTGCAACAGGATACGCTGGCCCTCTGCCCCACCGGCGTGGCCGGCGAGCCGGTCGAATACGCGCTGGACACCAGCGGCCCGGCCGACGCGCCGGCCGACCCGCAGCCGGAGGGCGAACCGCCGGCCGGCGACGACGACAACCGGCCCGGCGGCGAGCAAGCTCCCGCGGCCGATGTGGTGGATCAAGGCCCCATCGCCCTGGGCGAGACGCAGAGCGCCGAACTGGCCGCGGACGAGGCCCACGCCTGGACGTTCAACGGCGGCCCGGCCACCATCGACATTGTGGTCGATGCCGGCCAGAACGTCGATGCCGTCCTGGAACTGTACGCCCCCGACGATACGCTCGTCGGCAACGTCGATTCCACTTTTGCCGGCGGCCAGGAGGAGATGCGCGGCGTCGAGATCGCCGACGACGGCGACTACACCATCGTCGTGCGCGACTTCTTCAACGACGGCGGCGACTACGAGTTGAGCGTCACGGCTGGCGAGACGGGCGGCGGCGAGGAGGCGGGCCTCAACCGCATCTTCATCTTCGCCGATGACGACGGCGAGGCGCTGACCGACGGCTTCACCAGCGCGCCGCTGCTGGCCGACCTGCTGGAGGGCGACTACGACGTGACCATCTGGCTCGCCAGCGACGACGGCCCGCTGCCCGACGACGCCTTGCAAGGGATCGACCTGCTCATCTGGGAGTCGGGCGACTATCGCGACGAGGGCGGGCCGGTCAGCGACGACGTGGGTGTCATCGTGGACTACCTCAACGGCGGCGGCAACCTGTTCGTCAGCGGCCTCTCGCCGACCATCCTGGGCGCGGTGGACGTGGCCCCGCTGGCCGCCGCGGCCGTGGTGGACGGCGATCCAACGCTGAGCCGCGGCTTCGAGGAGGGGCAGATCATCGAGTTCGACGCGACGTATCGCGTGGCCCTGCCCAATGCGACCGACGTGGGGGCCAACGAGTTCGTCTTTCTGGAGCGCGCGCCGGGCGAAGAGGGCGAAGGCGCGGTGATCGGCATCGGCGGCGTGGACGCCGACAACGGCCAGCGCACCATTTTTCTGCTGGCCCCGCTCGCCGGCCTGCCCGACGAGGCGCGCGGCCAACTGGTGGCCAATATCATGGCCTGGTTTGAAGCGACATGAGTTTACAAGCACCCGATATCGTTTTTATCGTCCTGGACACGCAGCGGGCCGACCGGCTGGGCTGCTATGGCTATGAGCGGCCGCTGACGCCCAACCTGGATCGCTTCGCCGCCGGCGGGGCGCTGTTCGAGCACGCCGTCTCGCCCGCGCAGTGGACTATTCCCAGCCACGCCTCGCTGTTCACCGGCCAGTATCCCACGGCCCACGGCGTCACCCAGTCGGCCCACAGCCTGAACGCCGCCCGCCCTCACCTGGCGCAAAGCCTCCAGCGAATGGGCTACGAGACGGTTGGCTTCTGCAATAACCCGCTGGTGGGCGTGCTGAACAACGGCTTCAAGCGCGGCTTCGACGCCTTCTACAACTACGGCGGAGCCTTCCCCAGCGTGGCCCGCCACTCCAACCCGTGGCCCTGGCCGGCCAGCGTCGTCGCCGAGGCGTACACCCAGTTCCTCCAGCGCATCTCCTACCCCATCCAGAACTTCTTCGGCCAATCAGACCTGGCCTTTCGCGTCTCGCTCCACAGCGCCCTGACGCCCATCTGGTCGAAGATGGCCAACTTCAAGGGGCAGAACGAGCGCTCGGCGCAGGACGTAGTGCACTTACTGGACGAGCGCGAGGGGAGCGGGGCCGACCGGCCGCTGTTCCTGTTCCTGAACCTGATGGAGACCCACCTGCCCTTCTGGCCGCCGGGCGAGTTCGTCGATCAGGTGGCCCCCTACTTCCGCCACAGCAAGGAGGCCCGCGACGTACTGCGCGCCTGGAACCGCGAGGCGTACCGCTGGGCCGCGCCGTTGGCCGAGCCGCTGGGCGAACTGGAATCGCGCGTCCTCAACGATCTGTACGACGCCGAGGTCGCCTATCAGGATAGCTACCTCGGCCCGCTGTTCGACAGCCTGGCCCGGCGGGCGCGCGGGCGCGACACGCTGACGATCATCGTGGCCGACCACGGGGACGGCCTGGGCGACCACGGCTACTTCGGCCACGCCTTCGTCGCCTACGAGGAGCTGACCCACGTGCCGCTCATCCTCCATTGGCCGGGCCAGGTGGAGGCGGGCGCGCGTTCAGTCACGCCGGTCAGCACGCGGCGCGTCTATCACACCATCCTCGACGCGGCGGCGCGGACGCCGGCCGCGGCAGCCCATCTGGAGGAGACGCTGGCCGACGACGCGCCCCACGTGCGCCGGCTGGCGCTGCGCCACACGCTGAACGGCCGCGACCCGGAACAGCAGACGGCCTTCAGCGAGGTCTACCCGCCGCTCAACTTCGTCAAGGCCATCGAGTCGCGCCGGCCGGAACTGCTACACGCATTTCGCTGCCTGAGCACGCGACGGTCGGTCGTCAGGCCGTCGCCGGTTACGGACGGGGTGGAGCGCGCGCCGCTGAAGCTCATCCACGTGGACGACACGCCGGACGAGCTGTTTGACCTGGCCGCCGACCCAGGCGAACTGGACAATCTGCTCCACCGGCTGCCGGCCAACAGTGCCGCGCTGGATCGGGCGCTGGAGCAGATGGCGCAGCGCGTGGCCCGTGAGGCCGAGGCCCAGCCTACCGCCGCCCCCGCCCCCGACGCCGACCCCAGCAACGCCGACGAACTCCTCAAGCAGCGGTTGCGCGGGCTGGGCTATCTGGAATAAAATGAATTAACCACGGATGAACACGGATTTGACGGATGAACACGGATTGAACCCATGTTCAATCCGTAACATCCGTATTATCCGTGCCAATCCGTGTTGAATTTATTCTGTAATGGGTGAAACATGTTAGACGGAATCCAGATCGACCCGATCGCCTTTACCATTCCCATCGGCGACGGGTTCCCCATCTATTGGTACGGCATCATCGTGACGCTGGGCATCGCCCTGGGCGCCCTGTGGGGCGCGCGGGAGATCGCCAGGCGCGGCCAGAACGTCGATGAGTTCCTCAACGGCCTCATCATCGTCATCTTCAGCGGCTACCTCTTCGCCCGCCTGACCTACGTCACGCTGGAATCGTTCGCCGGGCGCGGCGACCAGTTCACCACCTTCCTGGATTTGATCAACATCCGCTCCGGCGGCATCAACATCCTAGGCGGCTTCATCGGCGCGGCCTTCGTCGGTTGGCTCTACCTGCGCTGGCGTAAGCTCAACTTCTGGCATTACGCCGACGTGGCCGGGCCGGCCATCCTGCTGGCCCAGGGACTCGGCCGCTGGGGCAACTTCATTAACCAGGAACTGTACGGCCCGCCAACCACGCTCCCGTGGGGCATCCTCATCGACGAGAACCACCGGCTGCCCCAGTTTACCGACCTGACCCAGTTTCCGCTGGACACCCGTTTCCATCCGACGTTCCTCTATGAGTCCATCTGGCTGCTGCTGGGCTTCGTCGTCCTGACGCTGCTGAACCGGCGCTTCCGGGACACGTGGCGGCCGGGCACGCTGTTTGGCGTCTTCCTCGTCTGGTGGGGCGCGGGGCGCGCCTTCCTGGAGTTCTTCCGTCCCGACCAGCCGACCATCGGCGGCTCGATCATCACCTACTCCTTCCTGCTGGCCGTCGCCCTGGCAGTGGCCGGGGTCTACGTGATCCTGAAGCGCAACGAGCGCATGCCGGAGATTTTCGGCCGCCGCCGTCGCCGCGTCCTGAAGCCGAAGCCGCGGCGGCAGAGTTAAACGGAGAAAGATGCGGGGGAGCAGGGGTGCAGGGGTGAAAGAGATTGCAACCGCAAGTTTTTTCTCCCCCGCCCCCCTTCTCCCCGGCCCCCCTGCTCTTCAACGGTTCACACCGGAGAGAGGTAATCATGCAATTCGCAGAGGAGTACGGCGACCTGGCGCTGACGTTCGACGACGTCTTACTCGCGCCGGGCTATTCGGCGGTGCTGCCGGCTGAGGTCAGCCTGCGCACCCGCCTGATCGGCGACATCTACCTCAACCTTCCCGTCATCTCCGCGGCCATGGACACCGTCACCGAAGCGCCCATGGCGATTGCCCTGGCCCGGCTGGGCGGCATCGGCGTCATCCACCGCAACCTGACCCCCGAAGAGCAGGCCGAGGAAGTGGACAAGGTCAAGCGCTCGGAGTCGGGCATGATCGTCGATCCGCTCACCCTGCGTCCCGACGCCACGCTGGCCGAGGCCGAGGCGCTGATGAGCCGCTACCACATCTCCGGCATCCCCATCACCGACGCCGACGGCCGGTTGGTAGGCATCCTGACCAACCGCGACACCCGCTTCGTCTCGCCCGGCCCCCAACCCATCGCCGACTACATGACCGGCGAGAACCTCATCACCGCGCCGGTCGGCACCAGTTTGGACGAGGCCAAGACCATCCTGCACCGCCACCGCATCGAGAAATTGCCGCTGGTGGACGGCGACGGCCGGTTGAAGGGGCTGATCACGGTCAAGGACATCCTCAAAAAGATCGACTACCCGAACGCGGCCAGTGACGAGCGCGGCCGGCTGCTGTGCGCCGCGGCCATCGGCGTGGGCGAGCAGGCGCTGGCCCGGCTCGACATGCTGGTGGAGGCCGGCGTCGACGCGGCGGCCATCGACACCGCCCACGGCCACACCCGGCTGGTGCTGGAGACCGTCGCCGCGGCCAAGCGCCGCCACCCGCGCCTGCCCATCATCGCCGGCAACGTGGCCGGCGGCGAGGGGGCGCGGGAGCTAATCGCCGCCGGCGCGGGGGCGATCAAGGTCGGCATCGGCGCGGGCTCCATCTGCACCACACGCATCGTGGCCGGGGCGGGCGTGCCGCAGATTTCGGCCATCGCCGCCGCGGCCGCCGTGTGCCGCGAGCAGGCCGTCCCGCTCATCGCCGACGGTGGCGTCAAGTACAGCGGCGATATCGTGAAGGCGCTGGCCGCCGGGGCCGACGCGGTCATGCTCGGCTCGATGCTGGCCGGGCTGGAAGAGAGTCCGGGCGACATCGTCCTCTACGAGGGGCGGCGCTACAAGGTCTACCGCGGCATGGGCAGCATGGGCGCGATGCAGGGGTATGGGGCCGATCGCTACGGTTCCGGCGTCACGTCGCCTGTTGGCGGCCCGGCCGGCGGCCAGGTGCGCGACAAGCTCGTCCCGGAGGGCGTCGAGGGGCAGGTTCCCTACAAGGGGCAGTTGCGCGACGTGGTCTACCAGATGATGGGCGGTGTGCGCTCCGGCATGGGCTACGTCGGCGCGTGCGACCTGGTGGAGTTGCGCGCCAAAGCCCGCTTCGTGCGCATCACCAACGCTGGCCTGCTGGAAAGCCACCCACACGGCATCCTCATCACGAAGGAAGCGCCTAATTATCAGGCGAGGAGATAAGAGGCTCACGCAAAGAACGCAAAGAAGCAAAGGACGCCAAGAAGAAATGGCTTCTCTTCGTTGGCGCGCTTTGCTTCTTTGCGTTCTTTGCGTGAGCTCTTCCAGACTTCCATGAACAAAGGCATCGTCTACGCCATTGGCACCTACATCCTATGGGGTGTGATGCCGATTTACTGGAAGGCGCTTCACGACGTACCCTCGTCGCAGATTGTGGCCCACCGAATTGTCTGGTCGCTGGTTTTCGTCGGTCTGGTGCTGACCGCGCGCCGCAACTGGAGTTGGCTGGGCAAAGCCATCCGCCAACCGCGCGTTGTGTTGACCTTCGCTCTGTCTGGCACACTGCTGACCGTTAACTGGCTGACCTACATTTGGGGCGTCAACGCCGGCTTCATCGTCGAGACCAGTCTGGGCTACTTCATCAATCCGCTGATCAACGTGCTCTTGGGCTACGTTTTCCTGAAGGAACGACTGCGCCCGGTGCAGTGGGGCGCGCTGGCCGTCGCTTTGGCCGGGGTGCTCTACCTGACCTTCAGTTACGGCGCGTTCCCCTGGATCGCCCTGACGTTGGCCTTTAGCTTCGGCCTCTATGGCTTGATGCGCAAGACGGCGGCGCTCAACTCGGCCGAGGGGCTATTTCTGGAGACGGCCTTTCTGTCCCTGCCGGCGCTGGGCTTCCTGCTGTTGCAGGAGAACCGTGGCGCGGGCGCGCTGGGCCACACCGGGGCGACCACGGCGCTGCTACTGGCCGGCGCGGGCGTGGTGACGTCCGTCCCACTGCTCCTCTTCGCCGCCGGGGCGCGGCGCATCACCCTGACCACGCTCGGCCTGCTCCAGTACATCGCACCCACGCTCCAGTTTCTCATCGGCGTGCTCATCTATGGCGAGGAGTTCGGCCCGGCGCGGGTGGTGGGGTTCGGGTTGATCTGGCTGGCGCTGATCCTGTATACCGGGGAGAGTTTGTGGCGGCGGCGGATGACGCCGGAGATGGCCCGCTGATAAGAAATGGGACGCAGATGACACTGATTTCTCGCTGATTTTCGCGGAAGTGCCTACACTTGCTTATCGGCGAAAATCAGCGTCCATATCAGCGCTATCAGCGTGCTATTCTTTATCATGACTGAATTCGACCATCGAACTTACCTCTCCCCCCTCACCTGGCGCTACGGCTCCCAGGAAATGCGCCACCTCTGGTCGGAACTACACAAGCGGCGGCTGATGCGCCGGGTCTGGGTGGCCCTGGCCGCGGCCCAGCACGTCGCCGGGCTGGTCACGGCCGAACAACTGGCCGACCTGGAAGCCCACGCCGACGACGTGGACATCGAGCGCGCCCTGCAGATCGAGAAGGAGACGCGCCACGACGTGATGGCCGAAATCCGCGCCTACGCCGAGCAGTGCCCCGTCGGCGGCGGCATCATCCACTGGGGAGCCACTAGCGCCGACATCACCGACAACGTGGACGCGCTGCGCCAGCGCGAGGCGGCCCGGCTGCTGGCCGAGGAGTTGCGCCGGCTGCTGCTGGCCTTCGCCCGGCGTATCGAGGAGACGGCCGACCTGCCCATCATGGCCCACACTCACATCCAGCCGGCCGAGCCAACCACGCTCGGCTACCGTCTGGCGATGTACGCCCAGGACTTGCTGGAAGACGAAAAGCAACTGGCCGCCCTCATCGCCGACCTGCGCGGCAAGGGGCTGAAGGGCGCGGTCGGCACGCAGGCGGGTTACGGCGAGCTGCTGGGCGAGTGTGATATGACCGCCGAGCAGATGGAAGCGCTGGCCATGGCCCGGCTCGACCTGCCCTACTTCCCCATCGCCGGGCAGACCTACACCCGCCAGCAAGACCTGCGCGTGCAGAGCGTGCTGGCCGGCATCGCCTCCAGTTTACATAAGTTCGCGCTCGACTTCCGCGTGCTCCAATCGCCCCCCTTCGGCGAGTGGGCCGAGCCGTTCGGCCGGCGGCAGGTCGGCTCGTCAGCCATGCCCTTCAAGCGCAACCCCATCAACGCCGAAAACCTGTGCTCGCTGGCCCGCTTTGTGGCAGCGCAGACAGCCGTAGCCTGGGACAACGCCAGCCAGGCCATCCTGGAGCGCAGTCTGGATGACAGCGCCAACCGTCGCCTCTTCCAGCCGGAGAGCTTCCTGGCCGTAGACGAGATGTTGCGGCGGGCGGCGGCGCTGGTAGAGGGGATGATCTTCGACCGCGAGCAGATGGCCCGCAACCTGGCCCGCTACGGCCCTTTCGCGGCCACCGAGCGGGTGCTCATGGCGGTCGTCAGGGCCGGGGCCGACCGGCAGGAGGCGCACGAGTGGCTGCGCGAGGCCAGCTTGAGCGCCTGGGCAGCCGTCCGGCAGGAGGCGGCCAACCCGCTGGCCGATCTACTGGCCGCCGACGCGCGTCTCACTGCCTACCTGTCGCCGGATGAGGTGCGGGGGTTGATGGACGCGGGGGGGTATGTGGGGACGGCGGCGGGGCGGGCGCGGGCGCTGGCTCAGGCAATTTCCCGACGAAGCGCGTCCGCTTAAGCTGGCCCTCGACGCGATCAGCCGTTCCGCTTCGACACAAGAGTGCCGGCCAGACGGTCGTAGAGCGTCTGCCGGCTCGCGCTTAGCCACAGACTGACTACATTCGCTCCCACCAGGACCCAGACGAGGATAAAGCCTGCGTTATAAGGCCACGACTGCGATGGATCGGTTGCAAAGCGCACCTGCCAGATGCAAGTATGGGCCAATTCCCAGGGGATGAACTTGAGTACACTGCGTGCGAAAGAGCGCGCGAGGCTTAGCCGCTGGCCGCGACTATCTGTCACGACAAGCTTCAGTCGCCTCTTACCCGGCGTCGCCTGCCATGATGAAGCCTCAAACAGGGCAAAATACAACGTGATCGGTAGGGTCAGAGTGAGGATGACGGTCAACTGGCTGGAAACGCGGTCGTCGAACAGTCTGGCAACGAGGGCGGGCGCAATCCGCGCCAAAACGATGCTGGCAACGGTGAGCACGATTAGATAGGCCGCCATCACCAGGTAATCCAGGGCGAAGGCCAACAGGCGCGGGCGGAGTCCGGCGGGAGCCAACGACACCTCTACCACGTTGTCCATGCTCTACTAGTCGCATCCCTCTCAGGTGCGACCCACTTTCTGAAGTGGCCACTTCAGAAAGTGGGTTGCACCTACGTATCGCCGGCGAGCGTATACGCGAACTCGTAGTAGTGGTCATCCCCCTCGATCCGAATGACCATCTCCCCCGCCAGCCCGGCTAACTGGTCGCTGCCGGAGTCGGGCACGACGGCGACGGTCAGCCGCCCCTCGCCGCGCGCCATGACGCCGGTGTGCTGAAGGGTGAAGCCGCCGCGCCGGCCATGGAGCACGCCGCTGACCCGCTCCAGGGCCACGTAGGCGGCCGAGCCAGCCACGTCGGTACGGGCGCTGAGCATCTCGCCGGCGCTGGTCGCTTCCAGATCGCCGTGGAATTGCTTGTCGATGGTCAACCGGCCCAGGCCGAGATCGTCGGCCGCCGGTTGGGGGGTGAGCTTGACGTC
>NZ_JAYRVJ010000605.1:0-13086 GCF_041918635.1 Promineifilum sp. (SeqCode) | reverse complement strand
GAGGCCATCAAGGTCAAGGCGCTGGACGCCGGGGCCGACGACTACCTGAGCAAGCCGTTCGGGATGGAAGAGCTACGGGCGCGCATCGGGGCCGTCGTCCGCCGCGCCGTGGTAGAGCCAGGGGCCATGCCGGAGAGCATCGTCAAGGCCGGCGCGCTCACCATCGATCTTGCCAACCGGCGGGTGTCAGTCGAGGGGGAAGAGGTGCACTTTACACCCCAGGAGTACGACATCCTGCGCCTGCTGGCGACCCACCCCGGCAAGATCATCACTCACCGCGCCATCCTCAGCGCGGTCTGGGGGCCGGAGTACGCCGACATGACCCACTACGTGCGCATTTACGTCAATCAGATTCGCAAAAAACTACGCGAAAACCCGGCGGCCAATGTGCGCTACATCCTCAATGAGCCGGGGATTGGCTACCGGTTTATAGACCTTTTGTAGCGCGGGATGGCATCCCGCCTCTTCGCGCCGGCAGACGCGGGATGCCATCCCGTGCTACAAACGCCATCTTTACCCATTCTTTACGCCCCACCCCCAATCGCCTGACACGTTCTTAACGCCCCCTGCCCTACAATGGCCTTGATGGAGCAAGCGGGCAAGCGGGACGTGGCGGGACGCTGAGTTCGTGCGCGGTGATGTCCGGCGGCGCGGCAGGAATCGCTCCCCCGCCGCATCATCGTGTCCCGTGCGCGGCTCATGTCCGCTCGTCGCCCTTCTCCGCTTGCTCCACATGCATCAGGTTGTAGGGGCGGGTTTCAAACCCGCCCCTACCACACATGAAGGTAGGGGCAGGTTTGAAGCCAGCCCCTACAGGACGCCGGGGCAATTTCAAGTTGTATGGAGAGCATCTCATGGCATCAACCATTGTCGTGATTATGGGCGAGCGGGAGTGGACAAACCGGGCCTTGCACCTGTCGGGCGCGCTGGCTCGCGAGTGGCGCGCGGCCGTCGTGCTGGTCCAGATGGCCCCTGTGGCCCATCTGGAATACCTGGGCGCGGGCGTCGATGAGGCGCTGCTGTCCTACGCCGACATGGAACAGCTGAGCGCCTGCGCGGCCACGGTCGAGAGCTACGGCGTCCCGGTCGACGTGCGCCTGTTCGAGTACAGCGACTACGTCGGCGGTGTGATGTGCGCGGCTGAGCAGGTGGGCGCGGCGGCCGTTTTCGCGCCGGCCCCCACAGCGTGGCTGCCTGGTCTGGCGCGGCTGCAGCGCTGGTGGCTGCGTCACTCGCTGGGCGCGCCGCTCTACACCCTGGGCGAGGGGGATGGCCCGCTGGTCTGGACGCCGCCGGCTGCATTAGGTGACGCGCCGGCCGCGCCGCAGACCTCGCCGATTCTACGCTAACCAAATCTACCTTTTCTGACAGTCATTATGGACACCACAACGGTTCAAACTCCGGCACGCAAGCGTGCCAACCTATCCAACCTGCTGATAGGCCGGCCGCTGGAAACGCGCTCGCTGGCCCATCAGGTCGTCAGCAAGAAGGTTGGCCTGGCGGTCTTCGCCTCCGACGCCATCTCCTCCACGGCCTATGCCACGGAGGAAATCCTGGTCATTCTGGCTCTGACCGGCTCCCTGGCCTATCTCGGCCTGTCGCTGCCCATCGCCATCGCCATCGGCGTCTTGCTGGTCATCGTCACCATCAGCTACCGGCAAACCATCTTCGCCTACCCCAACGGCGGTGGAGCCTACATCGTCGCCCGCGACAACCTGGGTGAGGTCGCGGCCCAGATCGCCGGCGCGGCGTTGTTGACCGATTACATCTTGACCGTCGCCGTCTCGATCTCATCCGGTGTGGCCCAGATCGTCTCGGCCTTCCCCGACCTTGCGCCGTTCCGCGTCGCCATCGCTGTGGGCGTCATCGCCTTCATGACCCTCGTCAACTTGCGGGGCGTGCGCGAGAGTGGCGCGGTCTTTGCCGTGCCCACCTACTTCTTCCTGGGCATGATGTTCCTGACGCTGGGCATCGGGTTCTTCCGCTGGGCTACAGGTTCGCTCGGAACCGTGACCGGCGTCGAGTTCATCCAGGAGACGGCCGCGCCGCTGACGCTGTTCCTCATCCTGCGCGCCTTCAGCAGCGGCTCGACGGCTCTCACCGGCATTGAGGCCATCTCCAACGGCATTACCGCTTTCAAGGAGCCACGCAGCCGCAATGCCGCGCGCACCCTGGTGGTGATGAGTTCGTTGCTGATCGTGCTCTTCCTGGGCACGACCATCCTGTCGCGCCACATCCAGGCCATCCCGTCGCACCATGAGACGATCATCTCCCAGATGGCTCGCACGGTCTACGGCGCGGGCAGCCTGCCCTACCTGCTGGTCATCGCCGGCACGGCGTTGGTGCTGCTCATGGCGGCCAACACCAGCTTCGCCGACTTCCCGCGGCTGGCCGCGCTGCACGCCGGCGACGGCTTCCTGCCGCGCCAGTTAACCTATCGCGGCGGCCGGCTCGTCTTCTCGTGGGGCATCATGACCCTGGCGATGGCGGCGTCGGCGCTGGTCATCGTCATGCGCGCCAGCACAACCGCCCTCATCCCGCTCTACGCCATCGGCGTCTTCCTGAGCTTCACCATGTCCCAAGCGGGCATGGTCGTCCGCCTGCGCAAGATCAGCAAGCTCAAGCCGGGCGAGCAGGTCAAAGGGCTGGAGACGGTGCTGGAGCACGACCCGCACTGGCGGCTACACATGGTCATCAGCGCCGTCGGCGCGGTATCGACCTTCGTGGTCATGACCATCTTCGCCATTACCAAGTTCGCCTCCGGCGCGTGGTTCATCTTGCTGCTGGTGCCGGCGCTGGTGTTCATTTTCTTCCGCATCCATCACCACTACAAGGACGTGGCCCAGGCTCTCAAACTGGGCAGCGCCAAATATGAGTTGCAGACAGATAAGGTCATCACGATGCTGCTCGTGGATGGCGTCCATAAGGGCACCATACAGATGGTTAAGTTCGCCAAGTCGATGGGCAACCCGTGGCACGCGGTGCATGTCGGCGTAAACCAGGAGAAGGCCCACGCCGCCCAGGAAAAATGGAACAAGTACATCGGCGAGGGTCAGTTAGTGATCTTGCCGTCGCCCTATCGCCATCTGGTCGCACCTATCCGCGAATATGTCATTGATCTGCTGAAGGAGAACCCCGGTTCCATCGTCCACGTCGTCATGGGCCATCTGGCCATGGACTCGCTCCTCAGCCAGGCGTTGCATCAGAACAGTTCGATCATCTTGAACCTGGGGCTGACCGGCCTGGAGCGCGTCGTCGTGACCATCGTGCCGCTCCAGATTCGCCAGAACGGCGGCGAGGTCAACCGCAACATGTTGACCGGCGAAGACCTGCGGCGCGCCCGCGAAGAGCGCACGGCCGCCAAAGAATAAGAAGGAACACAGAGGGACACTGAGTTCCGATGTCTACATCGGCTACGGAGAGACACAGAGGCACGCACCGTTCCTCTGTGTCTCTCTGTGCTTTTCTATACCATCCAGCGGCCTAAATCTGTATCCTCTATTTCTATCTCTGTCCTCTTGTCACTCAATTAGGCACGTGCTATAGTCCTGCCGTCGATGGGTATCCGATCGGCCGCATGACCACGAAACGCACTTCATCCACCCCGCGCGAGCCCAACCCCATACCGGCGGACGGCCACTACCTGGCAACCCATGCCGGGACATGGCCGTTGTAAAGAGGACTTTTATGTCAACTGAAGTTCAAGACGAACAAGCTGAAGCGTCGCCAGCCAAAACGGGGCGCCTTAATCTTTCCAGTGTACTGGTTGGCCGCCCGCTGGAGACGCGGACGCTGGCCCATCAGGTCGTCAGCAAGAAGGTCGGCCTGGCCGTCTTCGCCTCCGACGCCATCTCCTCAACGGCCTACGCCACGGAGGAAATCCTGGTCATTTTGGCCCTGGCCGGCGCGGTTGCCCTCTACCTGTCGCTGCCCATAGCCATCGCCATCGCCGTACTGCTAATCATTGTCACCGTCAGCTATCGGCAGACCATCTTCGCCTACCCCAACGGCGGCGGCGCGTACATCGTCGCCCGCGAGAACCTGGGGCAGACGGCGGCGCTGGTGGCCGGCTCGGCGCTGCTAACCGACTACATCCTGACCGTCGCCGTCTCTGTCTCGTCCGGCGTGGCCCAGATCGTCTCGGCCTTTCCGGACCTGGCGCCCTTCCGTGTCGCCATCGCCGTCACCATTATCGGTCTGGTGACGCTGATCAACCTGCGCGGCGTGCGCGAGAGCGGCGCGGTCTTTGCGGTACCCACCTACTTCTTCCTGGTCATGATGGCGATCACTCTGGGGGTTGGCTTCTTCCGCTGGGCCACGGGCACGTTGGGAGTGGTGACGGGCGTGGAGATGCTGGAGCAAACTATCGCGCCGGTCACGCTATTCCTTGTGCTGCGCGCCTTCAGCAGCGGCTCGACGGCGCTAACGGGCATCGAGGCCATCTCCAACGGTATCACCGCCTTCAAAGAGCCTAAGAGCGCCAACGCGGCCAAAACGCTGACGGCCATGAGCAGCCTGCTGGTCGTGCTCTTTCTGGGCATCACGTTCCTGTCGCGCCACATCCAGGCTATTCCGTCGCATCACGAGACGATCATCTCCCAGATGGCCCGCACCGTGTTCGGCGATGGCAACATCCTGTATCTGGCCGTCATCGCCGGCACGGCGCTCATCTTGCTTATGGCGGCCAATACCAGCTACGCCGACTTCCCCCGGCTGGCAGCGCTGATGGCCGCCGACGGTTTCCTGCCGCGCCAGTTGACCTATCGCGGCGGCCGGTTGGTCTTCTCCTGGGGCATCCTGACCCTGGCGCTGGCCTCGTCGCTGCTGGTCATCGTCATGCGCGCCAGCACAACCGCCCTCATCCCCCTCTACGCCATCGGCGTGTTTCTCAGCTTTACCCTGTCGCAAACGGGCATGGTCATCCGCTTCCGCAAGGTCGGCAAGCTGGAGCCGGGTGAGCGAGTCAAGGGGCTGGAGACGGACCTGGAGTACGACCCACACGCGCACAAGCACATGGCCATCAGCGCCGTCGGCGCGGTAATGACCTTCACGGTCATGGTTATCTTCGCCATCACCAAGTTCACTTCCGGCGCGTGGTTCGTGATTGTGCTCATCCCAACGCTGGTCTTCCTGTTCTCGCGCATTCATACCCACTACAAAGACGTGGCCGAGGCGCTCAGCCTGGAGAACGCCGGCCGCTTCCGCATGCCGACCGATGAGGTCGTTACCGTCCTGTTGGTGGATGGCGTCCACATGGGCACCCTGGAGATGGTCGATTTCGCCAAGGCGCTGGGCAACCCGTGGCACGCCATCCACGTCGGCGTAAACCCCGACCGCTCCGAGACGACGCAGCGCAAATGGCAGCAGTACATCGGCGAGGGGCAGCTCGTCATCTTGCCCTCGCCCTACCGTCACTTACTGGCTCCCATTCGCGAGTACGTGGTGGGCCTGCTGCAAGCCAACCCACGGGTCATCGTCCACATCGTGATGGGCCACCTGGCGATGGACTCGGTGCTGACCCAGGTGCTCCATCAGAACAGTTCGCTCATCCTCAACCTGGGTCTGACCGGCCTGGAGCGCGTCGTCGTGACCATTGTGCCGGTGCAGATCTACCACGACGAGCAGGCCGAGGCGGTCAACCAGAACATGCTGACCGGCGAGTCGCTGCGGCGCGCCCGCCGCGGACGTTCTGACAAGGATCAGGCGGCGCGGCAGGCGACCGCCAAGGAAGCGAAGGAAATTAGGGAAGCGGTTGAGAGCATCGAGGAACAGGTCGAAGAGAGCTAAAGCAAGTTTCCGCAGATTTCATAGATGACACAGAGTGGTAGCTACCACTCTGTGTCATCTGTGAAATCGGTGGATTCTTCTTTTAGAATCCGGGATCACCGAGCCGGGCGGCGACGCGAAAGCCGACGGTGTTGAAGCGCAATGACGGCTCCACCTCCACCCGGTAGCTAACCCGCAGGTTGGTCGCGTCGCTGGGCCACGCGCCGCCACGCACAACCCGCGCCCGCTGGGCCGCCGTGTACCAGGAAGCCGTCCACTCCCACACATTGCCGGCCATGTCAGCCGCGCCAAAGGGGCTGTCGCCGGCCGGGGAAAACTGTTCGATGGGCGTCGTCCCACCGCGGTTCATGGCGAAGTTAGCCCTCGCCGGCGAGGGCAGTTCATCGCCCCACGGAAAGCGCCGGCCATCTGTGCCGTGCGCGGCCTTCTCCCACTCTTTCTCATTTGGCAGCCGCAACCCGGCCCACTCGCCATAGGCCTGGGCGTCGAACCAGCTAACGCAGACGACGGGATGATGCAGTCGATCGTCGATGCTGCTGCGCGGCCCCTCCGGCCGTCGCCAGTAAGCCCGCTCCACGTCCTCCCACCGTCCGCCGCTCCAGACGCGGGCCAGGCCGGTTGTTTCGGCCGTCGTCCGGTAGCGGGTAGCTTCCACAAAACGGGCGAATTGGGCGTTCGTCACCGGGGCGCGGCCGATCCAGTACTCGTGCAGATGCGCCGGGCACTGGGCCAATTCGTGGCCCGGGTCGGCGTCGCGCGCGCCAAAGAGGAACGGGCCGGCCGGCACGCGCACGAACTCGACGCGCGAACGCTCGTGCAGCCGGCGGTCGGAGAAGACGCGCGCCGCCGTGGCCGCGCCGTTGGTGGCGGCCGGCCAGGGGCGCGGCGGGCGGCCGTTCAGCCGGGCCAGCAGGTGGTCAAGCCCCCGCAGGTAGCCGTCGCGAAAGGGCACGTTCTGGTAGGCCGTCCACAAGGGCGGCGGCCGGCTGGGGGCCACGTCCAGCGGGATGAAACGCATGAGACGCTGGTGCTCCAGGCTGATGGCGACGTTGGTCTCCGTGTTAACCCAGGGCGAGGCGGCGGCGGCCGGGGTCAATACCAGCAAGTAGTGGCCGCTGGCTTCCAGGCCGCGGTTGATCGCTTCCACCCACGTCTCGCCCGGCGCGATGCTGTCGGGAGCCAGCCAGACCAGCCAGCCCTCGGCCCGCAGATCGCCGGCCAGCCGGTGGGCAAAGGCGTCATCCTCGTGGGCGTGGCTGATGAATACCTGGCGTGGGTCGCGGTTGGGGCGGACGGGGATGGGTGGGACAGGCGGGGCCTGGGCGAACTCGCGCTCATAGGCTCGCGGCTGCTCGCGGCCCAGCGCGGCGCTCAGGTCGCCCAGCCGCTCGGCGCGCTCCAGGTGCAGGATCAGCTCGCGCGCTTTGGCGTTCTTCGTGTCGCCGCCCAGGTTGTCGTAATCGATGAACAGGTTGAAGCATAGCGTCTTCAGCCCGTCCAGGGTATAGTGGCGCAACAGAAATTGCAGCAACGTGTTGCGGTCCGCGGCCATAGGTTTCTCACGCTGTGTTGTAATGTTACAACAATCGTTGCGCAGGCTGTGTTTTTTGGCAAGCGGCGAGCGATATTTTTACATGACAGGCTGAGCGGAACATTAATGAACCATCCCCCTATCTGAGTGGCGCGCGGGTTGCGCGTACAATCAGCGCCATCACTACCCCCAATCTTCGCTGACCGCAGACCGTGGGCGGGCTGCCCACCAAGTACGTAGTGTTGGAAACCAAGGAGAGGAGCAAAAAACCATGTCAAAACCAAAGAGTGTCTCACGCTTGCTGTTTGTGCTGGCGACGCTGCTGGCTCTGATGGGGCTGGTGGCCGCGTTGGCGGCGCAATCCGCCCCGCTGCCCACCCAGACGCCGGCGCAACTGCCCGAGCCAGATGTGTCGGGGCCAATCGAGGACGTGCAGTTGTTCTACTCCGTGCCGCCGCCGGCCGACGCTCAGCCGGCCGGCGTCAACGCCACCACCATCCGCTTCGCCCACCTGGCTCCCTTCGCGCCCAGCATCAACGGCACGCGCGTGACGGTGAAGCTGGACGGCGCCAACGTGATCACCAACTTCGGCTATGGCGATAAGACGGCCTACCAGAGCGTGACAACCGGCACGCACCAGATTCAGGTATTGCAAGGGACCACGCCTATTATCGACGCGAACGTGAACCTGGCCGCCGGCGCGTTCTCCATCATCATCGTCGGCGATAACAACCTGGTGCCGCGCGCCCTATGGGTTGTCGATGACAACGAACCGCCGCCGGCCGCGGGTACGGCGACCCTGCGTGTGGCTCACGCGGCGGTGCTGGGCAGTACCATCGATGCCACCCGGGTCGACGTATGTCGCCAGGACGGCCAGCCGATGAACTGGGCCAGCGCGCTCGGCTTGCGCTATGTGCGGGTGACCGATTACCGGCGCAACCTGACTCCCATGACGTACGATCTGAAGATCACCCGGCACGTATCCGACGACCAGCCCTGCGCGGGCGAAATAGTGATCGACCTGCCGCCGATTATGCTGGGCCCGCAGGTAACCACGATCTACCTGGTTGGCGACGGCACGAACCGGCCGCTGGGCTACTTCCTCTTTGACACCAGCCAGCAGCCGCCCACGCCCACGCCTTCCCCGACCCCGCCGCCGCCCGGCGCGTTCAAGTCTTTCATCCCGAGCATTCGCAAGTAACAGGTAGGGGCGGGTTTCAAGCCCGCCCCTACAACTATCAACCAGGGTAGGTAAAGGGTGGGTTACCAACCCGCCCTACAACTGAAAGGCCGCCCGCCTTTAGTGGGCAGCCAACTCAAAGTGCGCCACAATAGAGGGTGTGAGCGGTCGGCTTCTGGCCGGCGCACTCTGATCCGTCTGTCAGCAAGAGCAAGGAGGCGATCTCATGGAGAATCTGCGACTAGGCCCGGTCGGCGGCAGCGGCGGCAAGCCCTTCGACGACTACACCATCCCCAACGACGCCCGCCTGACGGCCGTCCACATCTATACGGAATGGGTGATCGATGCGCTGCGGATCGACTTCGTCCACGTCGACGGCCAGGCCGACGGCCGTCCACCCCTGGGCGGCCTGGGCGGCGCTCATCAGGTCTTCTATCTGGAGGAGGACGAGTACCTCACCGGCATCAGTGGACGCTGCGGCTGGTACGTGGACGCCATCCGGTTCCACACCAACAAGCGCGTGTCTGACCTCTACGGCGGCCGCGGCGGCGAGCGTGATTACGCCCTGCACGCCACGCCGGGCTTCGAGATCGCCGGCTTCTTTGGCCGGGCGGACTGGTACGTAGACGCGCTAGGAGCGATTCTGCGCCCGCTGGCCGTCCGTGAGGAGGTCAGCGCGGGCGCGGCCCTTGAAGCGGAGGCCGACGCCGAGCAACTGGCCGCCGAAGAGGAAGAGGCGTTCGACGCGGTCGCTGCGGCCGTGGCCGCCGAGGTGGCCGCGGAGGCCGAGGCCCGCCGCGCCGCCGGGGCCGAGTTACGTGGCGCGGCAGCCCTCGACCTGGCTGACGACGCGGCTGAGATGGGCGGTGAACCACTCGCCCCGGAGGAGGCCGCGGCCCTGGAAGCGGCTGTGCTGCAAGAAATCGTCGCCGCGCTGGAAGAGGAGATCGACGCAGAGCAACAGGCCGAACTGGATGAGGAAACGTTCGATATGGCGGTGGTCCAGTTGTCACAGAGCGTTGGCGGGACGGCGGACATCGAGGCGCTGGAAGCCGATACGGCTCTGGCAGCCATCGCTGCCCTGGAGGACATGTCCCCCGGCGACGAGGAAACGGTCGATCTGGCCGTGGAGACGCGGCTCGACATCGACCCGGCTACCGGCGGCGCTGTCGCCACGGTGACTGCGCTGGCGTCGGAAGTGGAGGAACTGCCGGCTGAGACCGAGACATTCAGAACACCGCCCGAGGAGTGGGGCAAACCCCAGATGGGCTCGGAGGGCGCGACCCAAACGCACATGTACACCGCCCGCGACAAATCGGATACGTATGGTGTGCTGCCCGAAATATACAGACCGCCGGCCGAAGGGACGAGCGATGCGGGGGTGGAGCCAGAGCGGGCCAGCCAGGCCGGCGACGGGGTTACCGTCGGAGGTCAATCGCCAAGGACTGAGACGCCGGCCGACATGGCCGAAGCGCCAACCGAGGAAGCGGGCGAAACGTGGACGGAGCTGGAGGATGCCAGCCAAGCGATCTACGCCACCGTCGCCGTTCGCCGCGAGCTAGTCAGCTCACCGGAGGAGTTGGAGGCGCTGGAAGATATGGCCGTGGCTCAGGCTATCGCCACTCACCGCGGCGAACACCAGGACGCGGACGGCGCGGCTGAGGGCGCGGTCGACGTCTCCGTCTATTCGCAGGTGGCCGAGCAGGACGCCGCCGGCCGGGCGGTGGCCACGGTGATGGCTGTTGTCGCCGACGAGGGCAGCCACATGGAAGTGCTGGGCGACGAGCCAGACGAGACGGCGGTCATGGTCACCGACACCATTGTCGACAACGATGACCTGACGGCGCTGGAAGACGAAGCGGTTGAGGGGGCCATCAGCGCCCTGGAGGAACAGACCGGCCGGACGATTGAGGATGTCGAAGTGACGCTCTACTCTGGCCTCACCGAGGACGCGGCCACGGGCCAGACGGTTGCCGCGGTGGTGGCCATTGCCACCGCGGTGGCCGCGCCGCAAGCCACCGACGAGCCATCACACCCGCCCATCGACTTCACGCCGGGCAACACAGCCACCACCGTGGCCGCCGCGCCCATCCCCGACGAGGCGACCTATGGCGCGCGCGGCCCGGCGCTGACGTTGGGCACGTCGCCGCGCGAGCCGCGGCCCAAGGATTTGGAACTGGTCGAGGGCATTGGGCCGCGCATCGCCGCGCTGCTCATCGAGCACAACATCTATAACCTGGCCGACCTGGCCGTGACGCCGGTCGAGCGGTTGCGGGCCATTCTGGCCGCTGGCGGCGCGCGCTTCCGGCTGGCCGAGCCGTCCACCTGGCCGGAGCAAGCCGCCCTCGGCGCCGCCGGCGATTGGGCCGGATTGACGGCGTTGCAGACGCGGTTGAAGGGCGGGCGGTGAGCAGTAAGAAGTAAGCAGTAAGCAGTGTTCAGTTCTTACTGCTTACTTCTTACTGTTTACTTCTTACTCCTTACTGCGTATTCACAAACCCGCACGACACCGACGCCCCATCGGCCAGCGTCACGCGCACGCCGTTGGTGATGGGGCTGGGGTTGCCGCCCGTGCAGGTGGCGCTGCCGAACGTCCAGCCGCTCTTGGCCGCCTCGGTGATGTCGTACGTCCCGGCGGGCAGCGGAAAGGCGCGCTGTTCTCCATGGTCGAGCGTGACCGTGCCCTGGCTGTAGCGTTGCACGCGGTTGGCGTCGATGTCGCTGACGTAAACCAGCGCGCCTAGGGCCAGCAAGCCGTTAGGCCGCGAAATAGTGCTCGCGCCCGCCTGATTCCACTGGGCCACGAACGTCCCATCAGTCGTGAGCTTTTGCACGCGGTTGTTGTACGTGTCGCTCACGTAGAGATAGCTGTCCAACCCCACATCGATGCCTACCGGCAAATAGAACTGGCCGGGGGCGTTGCCCACGCTGCCGATCTGGCGCACGAAGACGCCGTTGCCGGTAAATACCTGCAGGCGGTGGTTGTTGGAGTCGCTGACGTAGACGTTACCCGTCGCGTCCAGATCGAGGTGGGCCGGAAAACGGAATTGCCCCGCGCCGGAGCCTAAGGTCCCCCACTGCCGCAGGTAGGTCAAAGAGGCATTGAAGACCTGAATGCGGTGGTTCCAGGTGTCGGCCACGTAGAGGTTGCCGGCTGCGTCGTAGGCCACGCCATTGGGCCGGTCGAACTGACCGTTGCCCGTGCCCTGCGCACCCAACCAGCGGATGAAGCTGCCGTTAGTGGTATTGTAGAAGGCGATGCGGTTGTTCTCGGTGTCGGCCACGGCCAGTGTGGTGCCGCTAATGGCAATGGCATTCGGTCGCAACAGGTTACTGGGCTGGCGACCGGGACCCCCAATCTGGAGCAGGAGCTTACCGGCCGGGCTGAGCTTGGTCACCCGGCTGTTGCGGTGATCGGTGACGTAGAAGTTGCCCGTCGCGTCCACAGCGATATCGCGCGGTTGGCGGTAGGTGCCGCTGTTGGCGGTTCCGCGCCCCCAGAAGCCCTGATAACTAAGGGCGGTCAGCCGGAAGTCCAGGCCTCCAGCCGGGGTCGTCGTCTTACCCAACGTCAGCGTGGCCGCCGTCGGAGCAGCCGGGGCGCTCTCCGGCGCGGCGTCTTGCGCCAGAACGCCGGGAACTAGCAACACCAATAGGACGGCCAGTAGCAGCAGCGCGGCCGCGCGGCGGCGGAAATAGGTCCTTGCGCGTGTGTGTCTTCCTGTCATCGTTCTCCTTCTGTTAAACTTCAAGGGCTTCTTCCAGTTTGCCGGCGCGGCAGGACGCCACCCGGAGGACAACCGCACTAAGCAGTCACCACGTGGCGCGGGTTTTTAACCCGTGTCTCCAGTACCCCCGCGCCACGAGGCAGTTTAGCATAAGAGGGCGACTCGTCGCAAGAGGAAGGCGCAAGCTGCGCCTATAGCCTTATGAGACTGCGGCTATGGGCCGCCCCGAGCGGCTCCACTCACTCCACGACCCCACGTACAGCCGGCCTTCCGGCAGCCCGGCGCGCGCCATGGCTAGCAGGTTGACGCAGGCCGACACGCCCGAGCCGCAGTAGAAGACCGCCTCCTCCGCCGGCGTATCGCCTAGCAAATCGAGGAAGTCGGCCAACAGCGCTTCCTGAGAACGCCAGCGCCCATCGCCCGTCCAATTGGTGGTGTAGGGTCGGTTGGTCGCGCCGGGGATGTGGCCGGCCACGGCATCGAGCGGTTCCACTTCGCCACGGAAGCGTTCCGGGGCGCGGGCATCCACCAGCAG
This sequence comes from Promineifilum sp. (SeqCode), assembly GCF_041918635.1. NCBI lineage: Bacteria > Bacillati > Chloroflexota > Ardenticatenia > Promineifilales (SeqCode) > Promineifilaceae (SeqCode) > Promineifilum (SeqCode) > Promineifilum sp. (SeqCode). The sequence goes on along the minus strand of NZ_JAYRVJ010000605.1, from coordinate 325 downwards.
GGGCGCGCCGGCGGCCTCGTCGCCTGTCGCCAGCCGATCCATGCGCGGCGCGCCGACGAAGAGCCGCGGCTCCGGCGGCTCACCCTCGCCCGTTTGCGTCGGCAGCCCGGCCGCCAGCCAGGCCGGCCAGCCGCCATCGAGCACGGCCGCCGCCCGGTGGCCCATCATCCCCAACATCCACCATAGCCGCGCGGCGTAGTGGCCGCTCTGGTCGTCATAGGCCACCACCTGTGTCCGGCCGTCGATACCCAGGCGGCCAAACAGCCGCGTCAACTCGGCCGGCGTCGGCAACGGATGGCGGCCGCCCAGGCCGGTCGCATCCTTG
>NZ_JAYRVJ010000604.1:0-14930 GCF_041918635.1 Promineifilum sp. (SeqCode) | reverse complement strand
GGCCGTTGCACAGGGCGAAGTTGTTGGTCAGCATGGCGATCAGCCGCTCGCGGGGACTGTCGATGACCCGCGTCGCCACCACGCCGGCGGCGTTGCAGCCGAAGCCCATCATCATGCTCAGCGCTTGCCGGCCGTGCGCCCCGGAGCGCTTGAAGGCGCTGTCCAGGTTGAAAGCCACGCGCGGCAGGTAGCCGAAGTCCTCCAGCAGCGTGAACAGCGGGAAGAAGATGGCCATCGGCGGCAACATGACGCTGACCACCCAGGCCGTCGCCAGATACATGCCGTCGATGAGCAGGCCGGACAGCCACCACGGGAAGCCAGCCGTCGTCGCGCCGCGCTGCAGCAAGGGATAGAGCGTGTCGATGAGGACGAATGACAGCCAGCGCGATGGCGCGTTGGCCCCGGCGATGGTGATCCAGAAGACGACGGTGAAGAGCAGGATCATCAGCGGGAAGCCCCAGCGCCGGCTGGTGACGACGCGGTCGATGGCGTGGTCGAGGTCGAAGCGGGCGGCCAGACCCTCTCCCCAACCCTCTCCCAAAGGGCGAGGGGGCCGGACTCCCTCTCCCCCTGGGAGAGGGTCTGGCCGGGTGACCGATCGGTCAGCCAGCCGGGCGGCGTCGGCGTAAATATCCTCCATCAGTTGTTCGTGGAAGTTGGCGCCGATCTGCCAGCGCAGGCGCTCGGCGGTATCTAGTAAGGCCTGACAGGTGGGCGGCGGACGGTGATCCACCGGTGGATTGTCATCCGCCGTCCACCTGTCAGGTCTGGCAGTCGCCAGTTGGGCCAATTCCCCATCGCGCAGGGCCGCGGCGATGCGCTCGTCGCCATCCAGCAGCCGCAGGGCTACCCAGCGGGCGTTGGGCAGGTCGGGCAGCGCCGCGCCGATGTGCGCCGCCAGTTCGTCCACCGCCCGGCCGACGGCCGATGCGTGTTGCACCCGGTGGGGCCGGCCGGCGACGCGCCCCGCGGCCCCGCGCTGAGCGGCCACGTCATTGATCGCGCGCAGCAGGTCGTCCAGACCGCGCCCCTGGCGGGCGGCGGTGGGCACGACGGGCACGCCCAGGTCGCGGGCCAGCCGCCTATGATCGACGGTCACGCCGCGCCGCGCCGCCTCGTCCACCAGGTTCAGGCAGATGACGGCCCGGTCGGTGATCTCCAGCACTTGCAGGGCCAGATTCAAGTTGCGCTCCAGCCGCGAGGCGTCCACGACGATGAGCGTCACGTCGGGCCGGCCAAAGAGGATGAAGTCGCGGGCGATCTCCTCGTCGCGGCTGGTGGAGAGCAGGGAGTAGGTTCCCGGCAGGTCAACCAGCTTGAAGCGGTGGCCGTCGTAGGTGAAGCCGCCCTCGGCCCGAGCCACCGTCTTGCCCGGCCAGTTACCGGTGTGCTGGCGCAAGCCGGTCAGGGCGTTGAAGACGGTGCTCTTGCCCACGTTGGGGTTGCCGGCCAGGGCCACGACATAATCCGCGTCGCCCATGTCGAGGCCGTGGCGCTCCAGTGGGCCGGGGCTGTGCAGCGGGCACGTGGCGCAGGGATTCTCTTCAGGTTTCATTCGTTGTTGGTTAGGAAGAGGCTCACGCAAAGGCCGCCAAGTTAAGAAAAAGACGCAAAAGCCTTTCTTATTTCTTCTTGGCGTTCTTTGCTTCTTTGGGCCCTTTGCGTGAGCCTCTTAACTCGTCACTCGTCGTTCGTCATTCGTCACTCGTATCAGCCGCGCCTGCTCCGCCCGCAAGGCGATCGTTGCGCCGCGGATGCGGTAGGCGGTCGGGTCGCCGCCGGGGCTGCGCAGTTCGGCCGTCACCACCGTGCCCGGCAGCAGCCCCAGGTCGAGCAGCCGGCGGCGCTCCTGTCCCCGCAGCCCGGCGGCCAGCGCCACCACCCGTCCGCTCTCGCCCAACTTCAGGGCGGTCAGCGGCCGACCGGCGGCGGTGTGTTCCACCTCTTCCGTAGGTAGCGGCCGGACGAAGATATTGCCGGCCAGAATGGGGGCCAGCACGTGCTCGTCGCCATTGGTCCAGAAGTGAACGCGCTCCGGGCCGACGGCCGCGACGCGCACCATCTGGCCGGGGTACAGCCCTTCGGCCACCAATTGGGCATAGATCGCCTCCGGCTCATCTTCCAGGTGGACAATGCGCGCCGGCTGGTCAAGCGGCAGGGTGGACAGCAGTTGGCCGCCGTGGGGCAACAGGTGGCCGTCGGCGCGGGGGATGGGGTCGCCATGGGGGTCGTGGGTGGGGTGGCCCAGCCGGGCGGCCAGCGCCTCCAGTTCGGCCGGCGTGAGGTCATGCTCGCGGCGCTCCGCCTGGCCGTGCCACTCCTCTTCGTCGTAGCCGGTTTCTTCGGCCAGATAGCGCTCCCACAGGCGGTGGGCGCGGATGATGTGGACGGCCACTTCGTGGCCTTGTAGGGTCAGCGCGGGCGTGCCGGCGCGGTCTTCCAGCAGGCCATCGGCGGAGAGCGCGCCGACCAGCCGGGCGGCCTCATCCAGCCCGACGCCGACTGCCCCGGCGATGCTTTCCAGCGTCGGCCGGCGGCCCTTGGCCTCGGCCTTATGGATGTGCTTGAGCGCGTCCTCGCGATAGACGCGCTCGCTGAAGCGCCTGGCCCGCTGCCAGCGCGCCCACAGGCCACGCCGCGGCCAGCAGAAGAGGGCGACCAGCAGGGCCAGAGCAGCTACCATGGCGAGAGCCAGACGCGGATCGATGAGAGCGGACATAATTTTGGCTTACCTAAATCAAGATTTACCTGCTTCTATTATGGGCGGTATGGAGGGGCGCGGGTAGTGACGAATGTCATATCTTCCCCTTTTCCCTTACCCCATCTTTAACATTTCCATACACCATCTTTATGCCGCGCTTATGCGGCCTCCGGGCCGCTTGTGATAAACTTCACAAAGTATGATTCCGTAACGTAGCTTCACAGCTAACCATAGACAAACGCAGAGAACCGGGTGATTTCTTCGGGATGTCCTTCACCACTGGCCTCTACCGCATCGAACCAAAGGGGATCTAGATGGATTACACACCTTCATTCGATTTCATCCGCCAATACTGGGGGTTGATCGTCGATGGCGCCCTGCTGACGATCCTGATTTGCGTGATCGCGACCGTTGCGGGATTGACCATCGGAACGGTACTGGCCGGCCTGCAGACCACCAAGCGCCCCATCTTTATGGCGCCCATCCGGGCCTACGTGGAGATGATTCGCAACACGCCCTTCCTGGTGCAGCTGTTCATCTTCTACTTTGGTTTCTCCAGCATGGGGTTCAAGATCAGCGCGACCGTGGCCGGCGTCATTGCGCTATCGATCAACACCGGCGCTTACGCCACCGAGATCATACGGGCCGGCATCGAGTCGCTGCCCAGAGGGCAAATCGATGCGGGCAATGCGCTGGGACTTACCCGGTTCCAGATCTTCAAGGACATCATCCTCTCTCAGGCATTCCGAGCCGTCTACCCCTCCATCACCAATCAATTCATCCTCTTCATGCTCGGCTCCAGCGTCATCTCGGCCATCGGGGTGCATGAGCTGACCTTCACGGGCAATTACATCTCTTCGCGGACTTTCCGCAGTTTTGAGGTGTACATCTTCATCCTCGTCGTGTACTTCGCCCTGTCCTACCTGTTCCGGGGCATGTTCCAGGCATTCCAGGCGCTGGCGTTCGCCAAGATCCCCCAAAGGTAATCATGCAAGACTTCGACTTTGCCAACACGCTGACCATGCTGCTGGGGGCCGCCCGGTGGACCCTGATGTTGTCCGTCATCGCGTTCGCCTTTGGGGGCGCTGTGGGGCTGCTCGTAATGGTAATGCGCATTTCGCCCATCAGGCCCTTGCGGTGGATTAGCCGTCTGTATATCGAGTTCTTCCAGGGGACGCCGCTCCTGGTGCAACTCTTCCTGATCTTCTTCGGCCTGCCGATCTTGATCGGTTACAACATTTCGCCCCTGTTGTCGGCCGGTATTGCGTTGACCATCTACACCTCGGCTTTCCTGGCCGACATCTGGCGGGGTTGCGTGGAGTCCATCTCCCGCGGGCAATGGGAAGGCAGCGCGGCGTTGGGCTTGAGTTTCCTGCAACAGCTCTGGCACGTGATCCTCCCCCAGGCGATCAAAATCTCGATCCCACCTTCAATCGGGTTCCTGGTTCAGGTGGTCAAGAACACGTCGCTGACGGCCATCATCGGCTACGTGGAACTGACCCGGCAGGGGCAGATCCTCAACAACGTCACCTTTCGCCCGTTCACCATCTTCTTGATGGTGGGCGCGATCTACTTCGTGATTTGCTTTCCCCTGTCGCGTTACAGCAAGGTCCTGGAAAGCAAACTCGCCGCTCGCCAGGCGTAAGGTCATGATAAACCAGCGCGATAGGTGGGCCGCTCAGCGGCTCTTAACGGGGATGGTTAAGAGAGGAGAGCGTTTATGAGATGATCTCCGCCCACATCTGCTTTATACCGAATGTATCGACCCGGGCCGCACGGGAGCGGTCACGGTCATTGTGAAACTCGGTAGAGATTTGAACCAAGAGAGAGCAAAATGAACCGTTCATCAAAGAAACACAGTCTGTTCGTTATGGCCCTGTTCAGCGTGATTTTGGTCCTGGCGCTGGCTGCCTGTGGGAACGCTGCCCCCGCCGCGGAAGTTAACACGGATGCCGGCGCTCAGGTTGCAACCTCCGACGGCACGCAGAGCCTCGACCGGATTAAGTCCGAAGGGAAGATCCGGATCGCCATCCCGCAAGACACGCCGCTGTTTGGAACCCAGACCGCCGACGGCTCCTATGAGGGGTACGACGTGGACATCGCCAACCTGATCGGCGAAGAAATGGGCGTTGAAGTGGAACTGGTTCCGGTCAGCAGCGCCAACCGTATTCCCTATCTAAGCTCCGGCCGCGTCGATCTGGTTGTCGCCAATATGGGCGTGCAGCCGGCCCGCGCCGAAGTGATCGCTTTTTCCAACGCCTATGCCCCGTTCTTCTGGGCCGTCTTCGGTCCCGCTTCGATTGAAGCGAGCACCGTCGAGGACACCGTCCCCTACAAAGTGGGCGCGACGCTGGGCACTATGGAAGAGCTGGCCTTCACCGCGGCCGCGGAAGAGTTGGGTGTCGAGATCGTCCGTTATCCCGACCAGGCGACTACCGCCCAGGCGTTCATCTCCGGGCAGGTTGACCTGATCGTCACCGGCAACTCCATCGCCGCCGGCCTCATGCGCGACAACCCCGAGATGGGCATTGAGTCGAAGTTCGTCATCCAGCAGTCGCCGTGCCACATTGGCGCGCTGCGTGGCGAGACGGCGATCATCGACTGGGTGAACGCCTTCATCTACACCAAGAAGCTGAATGGCACACTGGACGAACTGTCCATTAAGTGGTTCGGCGAGCCGCTGCCGGAGTTCCCCGAATTCTAGCCGTATATTATCAGCGGGAAGGGGGATTCATCGGTTCGAATTCGGAGAGCCTCCGGCCGGAACGATGAGTTCTCCTCCCACAGACAACGTAGCTTCGTGGATCAATCCAAGTGGGAGGCTGAGTGACAATGGACACAACCGCACCGTCAACCGCAAGTGCTGCTGAAGACATCATTATTTGCGAGGATGTACACAAATTTTTCGGCAAGTTCGAAGCGCTGCAGAGTGTGAACCTGCGGGTCAAGCCGGGCGAGGTGATTGTCATTCTGGGGCCGTCCGGCTCCGGCAAGTCGACCCTGATCCGTTGCATCAACCGCCTGGAAAGCCACGAGAAAGGCCGCATCGTCGTTGACGGGATTGAGTTGACCCACAACCTGCGCAATGTCCGAGAGATTCGCCGTGACGTGGGCATGGTATTTCAGCAGTTCAACCTGTTCCCGCACAAGACAGTTCTCGACAACGTCACGCTGGCGCCGATTCGGGTGCGCAAATGGTCACGCCAGGAGGCCGAAGAACTGGGAATGAAATGGCTCACCCGGGTCGGCATCCCGGAGCAGGCCAACAAGTACCCGACACAGCTGTCGGGTGGGCAGCAGCAGCGGGTGGCCATCGCCCGGGCGCTGACCATGCAGCCCAAGATTCTGCTGTTCGACGAGCCGACCTCGGCCCTGGACCCGGAGATGATCAAGGAAGTGCTGGACGTGATGCGCGACCTGGCGCTGAGCGGCTACACCATTCTGGCGGTGACGCACGAAATGGGCTTTGCCCGCGAGGTCGCCAACCGGGTCATCTTCATGGACAAGGGCAAGATCGTCGAGGAAAACGACCCGAAGAGCTTCTTTGAGAACCCGCAGCAGGAGCGGTCGAGGTTGTTCTTGAACCAGATTCTCCATCACTAACCTTGTAGCGCGGGATGGCATCCCGCGTCTGCCGGCGCAGTAGGGGCGGGTTTGAAACCCGCCCCTACCACGGATGAAGACGGACAAAACGGATTTCATATCCGTATCGTCCGTCTTCATCCGTAGCCATTCTTTTAGCAGGGCGAAGAGGCGGGTTGCCAACCCGCGCTACAACGGCGGCACTGACCTACTGTTTACTGCTTACTTCTTCCGATCCCGATACCCCAACAACCTCAACCCATTCAACGACACCAACACCGTCCCCCCCTCATGCCCGATGACGGCCAGGGGCAGCGGCAGGTCGCGGACGAAGATGGCGACGAGCATCAGGCCAATCATGAACAGGGCGAAGCCCAGGTTGACGATGAGCGTCCGCCGCGTCTTGCGGCTCAGGCGGATGACGTAGGGGATGTTGCGCAGGTCGTCGCCCATCAGCACCACGTCGGCCGTCTCCAGCGCCACGTCCGACCCGGCCGCGCCCATGGCGATGCCGATGGTGGCCGCGGCCAGCGCCGGGGCGTCGTTCACGCCGTCGCCGACCATCGCCACCGGGCCGTAGTGGTCGCGCACGTGGCGCACGGCCGAGACCTTGTCCTCCGGCAGTAGCTCGGCGAAGACCTCATCCACGCCGGCCTGCGCGGCGATGCGCCGGGCGACGCGCTCGTTGTCGCCGGTCAGCATGATCACCCGCTCCACACCGGCGGCCTTCAACTCGCGCACGACGGCCGGGGCGTCCTCGCGCAGCATATCAGCCAGGGCGATGACCCCCAGGTAGCGCACAGCCAACCCCTCGGCGGCCAGGGCGATGATGACGCTCGTCTTGCCCTCCTCCTCCAGTTCGGCCACCATGCTCGCCACCTGCTCCAGATGGCTGTTGCCCTCGTAGCCGCTGAAGTAGCGCAGGTTGCCGATGTGGATGTCCACGTGGCCGTGATCCGCGTCCTGGACGGAGCCGCGCACGCCCAGACCGGCCACGGCCTGGAAGTGGGTGACCGGCGGCACGTCAAGCCCGCGCGCCTTGGCCTCGTCCACGATGGCCTTGGCCAACGGGTGCTCGCTGCGGGCCTCAATGGCCGCGGCGAGGCGAAGGAGCTCGTTCTCCGAATTCAACGCAAAGACGCCAGGACGCAAAGGCGCTAAAGATGTTTCACGACTGGCGTCTTCGCGTTTTTGTGTCTTTGCGTTGTCTTCTGCTGCCTCCAAGAGCCTTATATCGGTCACGCGCGGCTCGCCCGCGGTCAGCGTGCCCGTCTTGTCGAAGGCGATGACCTTGACCGTGGCCGCATCCTCCACGTAGACGCCCCCCTTGAACAGCACGCCCCGCCGCGCCCCGTTGCCGATGGCCGACAGGACAGTGGCCGGGGTGCTGATGACGATGGCGCAGGGGGAGGCGGCGACCATGACGGTCATGGCCGTGTAGAAGGCGGCGTCGAAGCTCTGGCCGAAGACGAGCGGCAGAACGGCCGCCACGGCCGCCGTCAGCAGAATGACGCCCAGCGCGTACCACTGCTCGAAGCGGTCGATGAAGCGCTGTGTTTTGGCCTTCTCGCTCTGCGCTTCCTCCACCATCTGGATGAGCCGGGCGATGGTCGAGTCCTTGGCCAGCCGTGTGACGCCGATCTCCAGGCTGCCATCCTTGTTGATCGTCCCGGCGAAGCAGGGGTCGCCCGGCTTCTTATAGACCGGCATGGATTCGCCGGTCAGCGACGCCTGATCGACGCTGCCCGCGCCGCTGAGGATGGTGCCGTCCAGGGCAATGCGGTCGCCGGGCTTGACGCGCATCCGGTCGCCGACGCGCACCTCCTCGATGGGCAACGTCACCAGCCGGTCGCCGCGATACACCTCGGCCTGGTTGGGCCGCAGCTTCATCAGGGCGCGGATGGCGTTGCGCGTGCGGTCGAGGGCGAAGTCTTGCAGGGTATTGGACAGCGAGAAGAGGAAGAGCAGCATGGCCCCCTCGAACGGCTCGCCGACGAAGGCCGCGCCCAGGGCGGCCAGGATCATGAGCAGGTCGATGTCGACGGTGCGCGCCCGCAGCGACTCGACGCCCCCCTTCAGCCCGAACGCGCCGCCGGCCATGTAGGCGACGACGTAGAGCGCCGCCGGCAGCCAGCCGGGCGCGGCGGCGAAGCGCTCGATGAGCCAGGCGGCGAGCATGGCGACGAAGGTGACGACGGTGAAGATGGCTTGGAGGCGTTGTGGCGTCAGCCACTCGCGCCACCGCGCCAGGCCCGTTGTAGGGACGGGTTTCAAACCCGCCCCTACGGGCAAGGCTGCGGCCGACGGGCCGACGCCCACGCCGAACTGCTCCACGCGCTGGGCGATGTCGCTGAAGGTGATGAGGCCGTTGTCGTAGTGGACGGCCATGACGCCGCCGGCGAAGCTGGCCGTGGCCCGGCGCACGCCCGGCAGCTGGCCGACCTGCCGCTCCAGGGCCAGGGCGCACGATTCGCACGCCCGGCCGCCGCGCTTCTCCAGGCGCATCGTGCATGTCTCCCAGCGGGCTTGTAGCGTCGGGGCGACCTCGTGGGCCACGCGCAGGATGTCGTCCTCATCGACGCGGCGCGGGTCGTAGGCGAAGGTCATCGTCTCGCCGGCCGTGTCTACGGCCACGTCGATGATGCCCTTCTGGCCAGCGACGGCCTGGTCGAGGAGTTGGAGGCAGGTGGGGTCTTCTTGAGTGGGGGTTAGCGGGTTCTGGTCGGACATGGCTCTGCTCCCCGGGTGCAGCCCGTTTCGGAAAGTAGGCCGCACCGGATTCCCTCCGCGGCCGGGGGTAAGAGAGGTGCACCCCGGACGCCTACGTCTAGTGTAATCGCTCGCGCCATCCGGCGATAGTGTCTTTTGACACGTCCTGGATGTGACAAAACGGCAACTTGTTTCTTAATTGGCGTTAGAGTTGAATTTAACGTTGGTTAAATTTTAGCGGATGGGGGTGAGGGAAGTCAAGGGGGGATAGGAGTATGCTTAGAGCTCGTTCACCAGGTGGGAATAGGACGCTGATGAACGCTAATTTTTACGCCAGTGCTTGGCGCATAGTTTTGGACAACTTTGCCCACATTTGATACGATTCTCCCCCGTAGGACAGAATCGCATCCCCACAGATAACCCAGACTCGTCGTCTTCAATCTGTGAAATCTGTGGATGCTTTCTTCGGAGTAATCCATCGTGCCCTTCCGCGAACCCGCATCCCGGGAACACACTCCCACGTCCATCGGCGTCCTGCTGACCAACGTCGGCACGCCGGCCGCGCCCACGACCGCCGCCCTGCGCCCCTACCTGGCCCAGTTCCTGGGCGACGAGCGCGTCATCGAGTACCCGCGCTGGCTGTGGCGGCCGCTGCTACACGGCGTCATCCTCAACACCCGCCCCCGCCGGTCGGCTGAATTGTACCGCCACGTCTGGACTGACGACGGCTCGCCGCTGCTGGTCATCTTGCGCCGGCAAGCCGCGGCGCTGGCCGCCGCGCTGCCGGCCGCGGTAAAGGTGATCTATGGCCTGCGTTACGGCGAGCCGTCCATCGCCGCGGCCCTGCGCGAGTTGGACGCGGCCGGCGCGCGTCGCGTGCTGGTCTTCCCGCTCTACCCGCAATACTCGGCCACGACCACGGCCACCTCGCTCGACGCGGTCTTTGAGGAACTGCGCACGTGGCGCTGGGTTCCCGAACTACGCACCATCAACCAGTACCACGCCGACCCGCACTACATCGCCGCGCTGGCCGCCTCCGTCCGCGAGTATTGGGCGCGCCACGGCCGCGGCCAACGCCTGCTGATGTCGTTCCATGGTATCCCGCAGGAGTACGCCCGGAAGGGCGACCCCTACCCCGGCGAGTGCAACGCGACGGCGCGGCTAGTGGCCGAGGCGCTGGGCCTTGGCTCGGACGAGTACGCCGCGACCTTCCAGTCCCGCTTTGGCCCATCCGACTGGCTGCAGCCCTACACCGACGAGACGCTGGCGGCCTGGGGGCGCGAGGGACTGACCCGCATTGACGCCATCTGCCCCGGCTTCTCGGCCGATTGCCTGGAGACGGTAGACGAGATCGGCCGTGAGGGGGCGCACAAGTTCCGCGAGGCTGGGGGCGGCGAATTGCGCTACATCCCGGCCCTCAACGACCGGCCCGACCACGTCGCCATGCTGGAGGGGCTCGTCATGGCGCACTTGAGCGGCTGGATGGAGAGCAGTCGATCGCGAGGGACAGCGCCATGAGATCAGCCTGTAGCAACATCCCCTCGCCCAGCCCATTGCCCCAAGCCGCCGGCCGGTTTATAATGTTTACAAACTCTATAAACCATACAAGGACGGGCTATGGAAGAGCGACAAATCGGGACGACGGAGTTGAGACAGCGGCTGACGGACGTACTACAGGCGATCAAGGAAGAGAAGGTGGCCTATGTGGTGGAGACATTTGGGCGGCCACAGGCGGTGCTTATTGACCTGGAGGAGTACCGGCGGCTGGAGAACCAGGAGTCCGGACGCACTCCGCTGAGCGAAGGAGCCCAGGCTGCCTTCGGAATGTGGCGCGACCGGGAAGATATCGACGACGACTGGCTGAACCGCGGACGAGAGCAGTGGGACAGCGCGTGGCGGCAGGCGGCGAGCCATGACGAGTAGACCTTATCTGTTTGACACCGGCGCGCTCATCGACATCTATCGAGGCCGCCAACGGATCGCGCCCTATTTCGAGGCGCTGGCCGAGCAAGCCGCTTACCTGTCGGTTCTCAGCGAGGCGGAGCTGTGGCGGAGCCTGCGCCCGGGCGAGATCGAGCGGCACGAGGCGCTACTGGCCCGCTTCGTCCCGCTGCCGTTGACGTCGGAGGCCGCCCGGCTGGCGGGGCAGTGGATGCAGGCGTATGGGGCGATCGGGTTGGGCTGGATGGACGCGCTCATCACGGCTACGGCCGCGGTGGCCGGCTCGCCACTGCTGACGCGGGATCGGCGGCTGGCGGGGGTGTTGGCGAACCAGGTGGAATTCGTCCTCTACGATGGATAGGACGCTGGTTTTCGCCGCGTGATCAGCGCAGGAATCAGCGTCCCATTCTTCCCCACTTGCCCCACCGCCCGATCTCCGCTAGACTGCCGGTTAGCACATTTGTTTCAATCCAACCATGTCCACCTTGCCCGCCCTGCTCGACCACCTCCGCCTCAACCGCGACTTCATCCGCAACGTCGTCGCCTGGGAGCGCATCCCGGCCCGGCCGGCGCGCTACGCCCCGCTGCCGGCGGCGCTCGACCCGCGGCTGGCGGCGGCGCTGCGGGCGCGAGGCATCGAGCAGCTCTACACCCACCAGGCCGCGGCCGTGGAGGCCGCTGCCCGCGGCGAGAACGTCGTCGTCGCCACGGCCACCGCCTCCGGCAAATCGCTCTGCTACACCCTGCCTGTCCTGCAACGGCTGCTGGAGCAGCCCGACGCCCGCGCCCTCTACCTCTTCCCCACCAAGGCGCTGGCCCACGATCAGGAGACGGAGACGGCTGCGCTCATCGCCGCCGCCAACCAGGTAGGGGCGGGTTTGAAACCCGCCCCTACCGCAGCCACGCGCCTGCCCATCCAGGTGCACACCTACGACGGCGACACGCCGCGCGGCAAACGCTCCGCCATCCGCGCCGCCGGCGGCATCCTCATCACCAACCCCGACATGCTCCACGCCGGCATCCTGCCCTACCACCCGTCGTGGCGGGCGCTGTTCGGCGCGCTGCGCTACGTCGTCGTGGACGAGATTCACATCTACCGCGGCGTCTTCGGCAGCCACGTCGCCAACGTCCTGCGCCGGCTGCTGCGGCTGTGCCACTTCTACGGCAGCGAGCCGCAGATCATCTGCGCCTCGGCCACCATCGCCAATCCGCGCGAACACGCTGAACGATTGATTGAACGACCGTTCACCCTGATCGACGAGTTGCAGAACGGCGCACCGCAGGGGCAGAAGGAGTTTCTGCTCTACAACCCGCCCATCGTCAACGAGGAGTTGGGGCTGCGGGCCAGCGCGGTGCTGACGGCCAAGGACGCCGCCGTAACCTTCCTGGGCCAGGACATCCAGACTATCGTCTTCGCCCGCGCCCGCCAGACAGTGGAACTGCTGCTAGGCTATCTACGCGACGAGTTGGCCCACCTGGGACGCGGCGAGACGTTCGTGGCCGGCTACCGGGGCGGCTACCTACCGCTGGAGCGGCGCGAGATCGAGGCCGGGCTGCGCCACGGCACGGTGCGCGGCGTGGTGGCGACGAACGCGCTGGAACTGGGCATCGACATCGGCCAGCTCGACGCCGCGGTGCTGACCGGCTACCCCGGCACGGTCGCCAGCACGTGGCAGCAGGTCGGCCGGGCCGGGCGACGGGCCGACCGCTCGGCGGCCATCCTCATCGCCGGCAGCGGCGCGCTCGACCAGTATCTCTGCCTCCACCCGCGCTACCTGTTCGGCCGCTCGCCGGAGCACGCGCTGACCAACCCTGACAACCTGCCTATCCTGACCCGCCACCTGTTGTGCGCCGCCTACGAATTGCCCTTCGCCGCCGACGAGGTGTTCGGCGGCTTCGACCCGGTGGGGCCGGTGCTGGACGACCTGGCCGCGGCCGGCGACCTGCACCGAACGCGCAACCAGTACCACTATTTGGGCGAGAGCGCGCCGGCCACGTCCGTCTCGCTGCGCGCCAGCGGCGACGAGACGGTGGTCATCCAGGACAGCAGCGAGGGCAGCCCGCAGGTCATCGGCGAGGTGGATTTACCCAGCGCGCCCATGCTGGCCTATGAGGGAGCCATCTACATGCACCAGGCGCAGACCTACCTGGTGGATCGGCTCGACTGGGAGGGGCGCATCGCTGAGGTGCGCCCGGTGGAGGTGGACTACTACACCCGCGCCGCCGTCGGCAGCAACATTCGCCGGCTGGAGGCGGTGGCCGAGCGGACGGCCGACGCCTCGGCCGCCCGCGACGCGCTGACGGTGGCCCACGGGGAGGTGACGGTCATCACCCAGGCCACCGGCTACCGCAAGGTGCGCCGCTACACCCACGAGACGCTCGGCTTCGGCCCCATCGACCTGCCGGCGCAGACGCTAGAAACCACCGGCTACTGGCTGGTCTTCAGCGAGACGCTGACCGACCGGCTGTACGACCTGGGCATCCTGCTGCGCCCCAACGACTACGGCCCCAACTGGCAGACGCAGCGCCGGCTGGCGCTGGAGCGCGACCAGTTCCGCTGCCGGACGTGCGGCGCGAGCGGCGACGATTTTCTGCTGCACGTGCACCACATCCGGCCGTTCCGCGAGTACGGTTACACGCCGGGCGAGAACGAGCACTACCGCGTCGCCAACCACCTGGACAACCTGGTGACGCTGTGCGCCGCCTGCCACCGCCGGGCGGAAGCGGGGCAGCAGACGCGCTCGGCGCTGGCCGGGCTGGGGTACGTGCTGCGCAACCTGGCCCCGCTGTTCCTGATGTGCGACCCGGAGGACATCAGCGTGTCGGCCGAATCGCTCAACCCGGTGACGCGCGCGCCGACGCTGGTCATCTACGAGCGCGTGCCGGCCGGGGTGGGGTTCAGCGAGCGGCTGTACGAGCTGCACGACGAGCTGTTGGCCGCGGCGCTGGAACTGGTGCGCGACTGCCAGTGCCGCTCCGGCTGCCCCGCCTGTGTCGGCCCGCCGGGCGATATTGGGCCGGACACAAAAGAGGTGACGCGACAGTTGTTGGCGATCTTGGCGCGGACGGGTACAGTACGCGACTAATGCCCTCTGTCCTATTAGTTGAAGACTACAAAATCCTCGGCGACATCCTGGCCCACCTGTTAGAGAAGGACGCCAGCGTGCGTGTGCCGTGCGTCTTACCCTCGGGCGAGGAGGCGCTGGCCTATCTGGCGGCGCGGGAGCCGGCCGAGCGGCCCGACCTGGTGGTGATCGACCTATCGCTGCCGGGCATGAACGGCATCGAACTGGCGGCAGCGCTGCACGAGCGCTTCCCCGACTTGCCTTGCCTGATGCTCTCCGGCTACCACGAGCCGCACTACGTTACGGGGGCGCGGGCCGCCGGGGCGCGCGGCTACGTGTTCAAAGACGACACACTGAGCATCGCGCCGGCCGTCCGGCGGGTGCTGGACGGCGGGAGCTACTTCAGCGACAGCCGGCATGATGCCTGACCCCACCTTCGTCCCCGGCCTGACGCTGAGCGAACACCTCTACCGCCGCCACGTCGGCCCGCTGCTGGCCGCCCACTTCCCCAATCTGGCCCACTCGGCGGCGCTGCTCGGCCCCGGCTCCGAGGTGCTGGGCTTCGACACACCGCAGTCGATGGATCACAGTTGGGGGCCGCGACTCTTGCTCTTCCTGTCGGACGAGGATGCGGCGGCCCATGCCGCGGCCATCGACCACCTGCTGCGGCGCGAACTGCCGCCGGCGATTGACGGCGTACCGGTCGACCTGGCCGTGCGGCGCGCCGACCCGCCCGCCCCCGACCCGGCCGCTAACCACGCCGTGCGCGTCGTCACCGTGGCCGGCTTCTTCCGCGACCACCTCGGCTTCGTCCCCGACCGCGACCTGAGCGCGGCGGAGTGGCTGGCCGCGCCGTCGCAGGTGTTGCGCAGCCTGACGGCTGGCGGCGTTTTCCACGACGGGCTGGGGCAGCTGGCCCCCATCCGCGCCCG
>NZ_JAYRVJ010000603.1:0-5579 GCF_041918635.1 Promineifilum sp. (SeqCode) | reverse complement strand
TGCGATGTGGGCATGGCCGAGCGGACGCCGAAGCGGCGCGCCTCATAGCTGGCCGAAGAGACGACGCCGCGCTCGTCCGGCCGCCCGCCAACGACGAGCGGCCGCCCGACGTCTCCGGCGTGATCCAGCAGGTGGACGTTCACGTAGAAGGCGTCCATGTCGACGTGGAGGATGGCGCGAGTCCACATCATAGGGACTAGGGGCTAGGGACTAGGTTCTAGGGCTCAGATTCATGGGGAGCAGTGTTTCTCCCTGGAACCTGGCGCCTAATCTCCCGCCGCCGCCTGCGCCTCCACCAGGGAGACGTGCCGACCAGTGTCGCGGGCAAAGGCCAGAATGTCGATGCGGGAGAGAATGAGCACCGCCGCGGCCAAACCGAGCGCCTGGATGAGAAAGACGACGGCGTAACTCACGCCGGGGGTCAACGCCAACCGGAGAAAGAACAGATCGCGTAGCACCCCGCCGGCGAACGCGCCCAGCCCTTTGGAGACAAGAATCGAGATCGACCACAAGCCCAGGTACGCGCCGGCGTGGCGGTCGGGCGACATGACGGCCATCAGGCTCAGCCCACCGAAGGAGTAGACGCCGAAGCCGCCGCCGAAAACGAACAGCGCCAGCTCGATGAGATGCCGCTGTCCGCTGGCGCCGGCCGCGGTCAGCAGCGCCATCCCCAGCGCCATCACCAGCAGCCCAACAGCGGCGATGCGCCCCTGGCGCTCCGGTGCGCGCTTGCGCCAGATCACGTTGCTGAGGATGAGCGTCACCACCGTGGCCGCCTGCCAGTAGCTATTGAAGCGAGTCGTGGCCCCCATCTCCAGACCGAACACGTCCGCGCCGAACGGCTCCAGGATGGCGTCCTGCGTCCAGGCCGACAGCGTCGCCAGCGACAGGAAGGCGAAGAAAAGCCGCGTCCGCCGGTCGCTCCAAATCGTCTGTAGCACCAGTCCCAATCCTGGCGCGCCGCTCCCCGGCTCCCCGGCTCCCCTGCCCCCCTGCGCTTTCGCCGCCACTCGCCGCTCCACGCCGACAATGGCGAAGACCCAGAAGAAGCCGCCGACGAGCATGGTGACGGCGATCATTTCCCAGAAGACGCGCGCATCGTAGACGGGCATCCAAAAGCTAAAGCTGATGCCGGCGATGGCGTACAGGATGATCAGGAGCATCTCGACGACGCTGATGGCCAGCCCCTGGCGCTCCTCCGGCGCGGAGTCGCGCACCAGCGCCAGGTAGGGGCTGCCGGAAATGAGCGTGCCGACACCGTACATGAGCGACGACAGGAGGGCCGACCCCCAGCCGAGCCAATCGCCGGCCGACGCCCCCAGGCGCAGCACGCTCAGGCCGAGCAGGGGCAGCGAGAGCAGCATCAGTGCGCGACCGAGCCAAATCAAGGGCGTCCGCCGCAAACCGAAGAAGCGCTTGTTATCGGTCAGATTGCCCGCCCAGAGGCTCAGGGGCGAGAGTAGATAGCGCAGGGCAATGAGCAGGCCCACCGGCGTGGCCGGGATGCCGAAGTTGGTGATGAGGATCCGGTTCCAGATGCTCGTGACCAGGATGTCGCCCATCGCCGAGCCAACGTGAAAGCTGCCCAGGCGTATGGCCCGCCAGAATGTGAAGTGTCGCCGTGGTTCCATTGGGCCGCAATTCTACGCGGCTTGCCGGGAAATGCACACAATTGCCTAGTTTTGTGTAGCTATACTACGAATTGGTTATGGAACCCTCCGCAACGCTCTATATGTCTATGCGCAGCCATTCCAGAGCGCCCCCGTGCGGATGAATCCAGCCCAGCCGCCGCTGGCGATGCCGGCCGTCCTGCCACAGATCGGCCGTCCAGGCCAACCAATCTTTCTCCGGCGGATGCTCCCCCTCGGGCGACAACTCCCATTGCAGCCAGAGCACCGGCGCGGCATGTCCCTCTGCCCAGCGCCCCACCATCTCGCGCAACGCCGCGCCGCGCTCCGGCAGGTACATCGTGACCACCGTATTGTAGATGACGACCGGCGCGTCGGCCGGCGGCGCGTGGCGCACCAGAAAGTCTGGCAACTCGTCTGGCAGGCGCAGCGGGAAGAGCCGCACCGGGGCGGTCGTCGCCTCAACCGCGTGCAGCGCGGCAATGCCCTGGCGCAGCCGCGCCAGACGCGCCGGCTGGTCGCCCCAGACAAAGGCGGCCAGCGTGCGTTCATCCTCTTCCGTATTCAAATGGAACGGGTGGAGATCGCCGCCCGTGCGCGAGAGGACTTGAGGTGCAACCCACTTCAGAAAATGGGTCGCACCCGTCCACTCACCCCGTACGGCCGTAACGAAGGGTGACTCACCCATCGCCCCCAATTCCAGCAGCGTCCGCGACGGCTCGGCCTCATCCACCAGCCGGTAGGCGCGCCGCTCGGCCACCAGATTCAGCCCGGCGCTGGCCCCCAATTCAACCAGATGGACAGCCGGCCAACCCAAATGGGCGATTGGCAGCAGCCAGACCAACCCGCGGGCCGTCTCATTGGTCTGTACGGTAGCCTGCTGGATGAAGGGCGTCAACGCCGCGCGGCGGGCCAGGATCGCTTCTCGTAGCGCCGCGGCGAACGCACCATTGGCTGCGCCGGGGGTGTGGCCGCCGACTGTGGGATAGAAGCGGGCCAGCGCGGCCACCTCGGGCGCGCCGGCCAGCACCTCGCGGTGCAGCGCCGCAGCCAGCAGGAGGGTAACTTCTACTGGCCGCCGCCCGGCGGACACGTCGCGCAGCCACGCCGCAACGGGATCGGCCTCGCCTTTCTCCAGCCAGCCGGCGACCACGCCGAATAGCTGGGCGTAGAGCGGCGAGTAACCCGCCGCGAAGCGCTCCTGCTCGCGGAAGCCATGGGGCAGCCTGTCAAGCTGCCTCGGCCTGTCAGGCTGCGTCATGACTGTTGCAGGATGTGGGTGACGATGGTCGCGCCGCTGCCGCCGATGTTCTGCGTCATGGCTGTCCGCGCGCCCTCGACCTGGAGCGCGCCGGCCTGGCCGCGCAACTGGAGCGTCGCCTCGACCAACTGGTACAGCCCGGTCGCACCGACGGGATGGCCGCGCGCCTTCAGGCCGCCCATAGTCGAGATGGGGATGCGCCCGCCGCGGCGGATGTCGCCGTCCAGCCCCAGTCGCACACCCTGCCCGCGTGGCGCGAAGCCCGACGCCTCCAGCGACAGCGCGGCCATGATGCTAAAGGCATCGTGTAACTCGAAGAGATCGATGTCCTCCGGCCCCACGCCCGCCTGTTGGTAAGCGCGCCTGGACGACAACTCGGCCGCCTTGAGCCACAGCATATCCTCGCGGTCGTGGATGGCGATGGTGTCCGTGGCCGCCGCCGAGCCGATGACGCGCACCGCGTCGGGGGCGCGTTCGGCCGGAACCAGCAGCAACGCCGCCGAGCCATCGCCGATGGGCGAGGCGTCATAGAGGGTAATGGGGTCGGCCACCGCCCGGCCGCGCTCATACTCCCGCTCGTCGATGGCGTAGCGGTAGAGCGCATTGGGGTTGCGCGCGGCGTTGGCGTGGGCGGTCAGCGCGAAAGGGGCGAAGTCACGGTGGCTGAAGCCGTATTCGTGCATGTAACGGCGCATGATGAGCGCGTTCAGGCCGACGAAGGTGATGCCATGCTCGATTTCGTAGTCGGCGTCGGCCGCCGTGGCCAGCGCCGCCGTCGTCTCGCGGCCGGGCGTCTCCGTCAGCTTCTCTACGCCGATGAGCAGCACGCGCTCCATCTCGCCGCTGGCGACGGCCAGCAACCCCTGGCGCATGGCCGAGCCGGCCGAGCCGCAGGCCGCTTCCAGCTTGACCGCCTCGACGCCGCGCTGCCCCAAATAGTCGGCCACCAGCGGGCCGAGATGGCGCTGCTGGTTCAGCCTGTCGCTGTTCATGTTGCTGACGTAGATGGCGTCAACCCGGTCGACGCCGGCATCGGCCATGGCCGCCCGCCCGGCCTCCACGGCCAGCGCCCGCAACGAAATGTCCCAGTGCTCGCGCACGGGCGTCTGGCCGACGCCCAAAATGGCTACTTCACGCATGGGTATAACTCGCCTTGAAAGGGGAACTGAAAATTGCCCGGTTTTGGCGGCGACCCGTCAAGAGTCGCGGAAACCGCGTTGCTTCCCGCTACTAAGTGTAGCTACTCGCGCTGCCAGAAACTACCAGGTTTAGGGACTAGGGGATAGGGGCTAGGGACTAGGGAAGAGGCGATGTTCCTAGCCCCTAGCCCCTATCCCCTGCTTAGTGGCCGTTCACTGAGATCGTATACGTCCAGCCAAACGGGTCGGGAGCGCGGCCGTACTGGATGTCGGTCAATTCCTGATAGAGACGCTGCGCCACCGGGCCAGGCTCGCCGTCATGGATGGCGATCTCGTCGTCGTGGAAGCCGAACTTGCCAACCGGGGCGATAACGGCCGCCGTGCCGCAGCCAAAGACCTCCGTGATGCGCCCGGCCTTCACGTCGTCGAGCATCCGGTAAACGTCCACCATCTCCTCTGCCACCTCATACCCCAGATGGCGGCCCAACTCGATGACCGACTTGCGCGTCACGCCGGGCAGGATGCTGCCGGTCAGCGGCGGGGTGACGATACGCTGCCCGTCATAGACGAAGCAGATGTTCATGGCCCCCACTTCCTCGACGTAGCGGCGTTCGATGGCGTCGAGCCAGAGCACCTGCGAGTACCCCTTCTGGCGCGCGTCCTCGCCGGCGTAGAGGCTGGCGGCGTAGTTGCCGCCCGTCTTGGCCTCGCCCACGCCGCCGTGCACCGCCCGCACGTACTGGTCGGTAATGTATACGGGGACGGGGTTGAAGCCCTCCTTGAAGTAGGGGCCGACGGGGCTGATGATGACGTAGTGGAGGTAGCTGGCGCTGGCATGGACGCCCAGCGTTGTGTCCGTGGCGATCATCGTCGGCCGGATGTAGAGCGAGGCATCCCCCTGGCGCGGAACCCATTCGTGCTCCACCTCGATCAGCCGGCAGATAGCCGCCAGGTGTTCCTCCTCGTCCACCGTCGCCATAGCCATACGCCGCGCGGAATTGTTGAACCGCCGGGCGTTCTCCATCGGCCGGAAGAGGTTGATGTTGCCATCCGGCCGCCGGTAGGCCTTCATGCCCTCGAAGATAAGTTGGGCGTAGTGGAACACGGCCGTCGCCGGGTCCATGGCGAAAGGTGCGTACGGCTCAATGCGCGCGTCGTGCCACCCCTTGCCGCGCGTGTAGCGCTGGGTGAACATCCGGTTGGCAAAGTGGATGCAAAAGCCGTAGTTGTCGCTGAGCGGCGGCCGCAACCGCGCGGGATCAATGGGCATGACTTGGATATCCATGATGCTGATTCCTATTTGCTGTCCATCCGGTGCTGGTAATCGTAGTAATCCGTCAACAGACGGTCGTAGGGACCGGACATGAGTGGGGAAGAGATGAGAAAGTCGGCCGTCGCCCGGTTCGTGGCGATGGGGATGTTCCACACTGCGGCAATGCGCAACAGGGCGCGCACGTCCGGGTCGTGGGGCTGGGCCTGCAACGGGTCGAAGAGGAAGATGAGGATGTCGATCTCGCCGGAGACGATCTTCGCCCCGAGTTGCTGGTCGCC
>NZ_JAYRVJ010000602.1:0-2186 GCF_041918635.1 Promineifilum sp. (SeqCode) | reverse complement strand
GAACTCGTACAGGCTCTTGCCGCCCAGCCCGTTCACGAAGTAGGGCGCGCCGCCCACGTCCACCCGCTCGTAGCTGTGCTCGTGGCCGGCCATGACCGCGTCGGCTCCCCAGGCGGCGAACGGCCAGCGCATGTGCTCGGTCGAACCGTGCTTGCCGGAAGAGTAGGGCGGGTGGTGGAAGTAGACCACGTCGAAGCAGGCGTCCGAGGCGGCCAGCGCGCCTTGCAGCCAGCGCGCCTGGGCCGAGTCGGCGTGGACGCCGTCCGGCTCGTCGGGGTCGCTGTCGAGCGCGAAGAGGCGCACCAGGCCGTAATCCACTGCGTAGTAGCGCTCGTTGCCGGGCAGGGTGAAGTAGTCCAGGTAGGCGCTCCGGCAGCCGGCCGCGCCGCAGGCCATGGTATGCCAGTCGTGGTTGCCCAGGCTGGGCCAGAAGCGGTTGACCGGGCTGCCCGCGCCATACTCGCCCTGGTAGTTGCCGATGAAGGCGCTGTAGTACTGGCCGATGTGGGCGTCAATCGTGCTGGCCTCGCCGTCGGGGTAGTTGTTATCGCCGGTGGTGATGACGAAGTCGGGGTTCCAGCCGGCTACCAGCGCGGCCACGCGGGCCTCGTCGGCCGAAGCATTGCCGTAGTCGCCGATGACGGCGAAGCGCAGGCCGCTGCCCGCGGTGGGCGGCGCGACGAAAGACGGTAGCGTTGCGGGCGAATAGCTGGGATCATTCCCACCGGGGAAGGGGGCGAAGTTGAGCATGACTGCCAGCCAGCCCACTATGACGAACAACAGCACCGCCGCCGGCTTTTTGATGCTCATCGTTATTCCTCCACAACTGAACAACTGCAACGGCCGAAAGCTGCCTGCATTGTAAACGATCTTGCCGTTCAGCGGCCACACGTGCGACCCACTTTCTGATGTGGGTCGCACGTGTGCAAGTGCAACCTACTTCAGAAAGTGGGTCGCACTGTAATTTGCTTTATTGACAGCTCCCCACCGCCATGCTATGCTGCCCACCGTTCCGCCATTCCCGGCGGCGTAACCAGGAGACGCACACACGATGTCAGCCAAAAACACAATTTTGACCCAACCAACCCGGCGTAGCGTGGAGGCCACGGCCGCGCGGTAAGTCTATCGCCCCTTTCGCCTGCCTGGCGCAGGCGCGCTGACTTTCCCCTCCCGGCCGCGGGCTGTCCTGCGGGTCGGCCTCGCCCCGTCCCGGTTTCCCTCCCGGAACCGGCTCCCTGCCGCATCCCATCGCTATCACCGAGTTGAACGGCCGTCTATTGCCGGCCGCCGTCATCTGCTACCATTCTGTTCAACCTGTGGATTCGTTGTGGATTTGTGGATATGGATCAACCCGTTCCGACCAAACCGATTCTGATGCTGCGCCACTACCTGCGGCCCCACCGCCGCCGGGTGGCGCTCATGCTCCTGCTGCTGGGCGGCTCCATCGCCCTACAGCTTGTCGCGCCGCAACTGCTCGGCCGCTTCGTGGATCAGGCCGCCGCCGGTCTGGCCCTGCGCGCCCTGACGCTGACCGCGGCGCTGTTCTTCCTGGCCGTGCTGGCCCAGAAGGTCATCTATCTCGTCACCGTCTACCTGACCGAAGACCTGGGCTGGGCGACGACCAATGCCCTGCGCGCCGACCTGACCGCCCACGTCCTCCGCCTCGACATGGGCTTCCACAAGCTGCGCACGCCGGGCGAACTCATCGAGCGTATCGATAGCGACG
Source organism: Promineifilum sp. (SeqCode) (assembly GCF_041918635.1). Lineage (NCBI taxonomy): Bacteria > Bacillati > Chloroflexota > Ardenticatenia > Promineifilales (SeqCode) > Promineifilaceae (SeqCode) > Promineifilum (SeqCode) > Promineifilum sp. (SeqCode). The sequence continues at coordinate 460 of NZ_JAYRVJ010000602.1, read as the reverse complement.
TGGGTCAATTGGCCGAATACTTCTCGGAGATCGTTGTCAGTCTCATCGGCAACGGCCTGCTCGTGGCCGGCATCCTGGTGCTTGTCTTCCGAGAAGATTGGCGCGTCGGGCTGGTGGGCCTGGCCTATGCCCTGATCATCCTGACCCTCTTCCGTGTCATCCAGGAGCGCATGGTGCGTCTCTTCACCCGCATCAGCCAGGCGTCAGCCGAACTGCTCGGCTTCCTGGAAGAGCGCATGACCGGCACGGAGGACGTTGTACCCAACGGCGGCGCGCCTTACATCATGGCCCGCCTCTACCCGCTGCTGAACACCCAGGCGGCGCTGCGCACGCGCACCTACACGCTCAGCACCATCGTTGGCGCGACGAGCACGCTGCTGTTCGCCGTGACCCTGGCGGCGACCATGGGCCTGGCCGCGCTGTCGTTCCGCGCCGGGGCCATGAGCATCGGCGCGGTCTT
>NZ_JAYRVJ010000601.1:0-5347 GCF_041918635.1 Promineifilum sp. (SeqCode) | reverse complement strand
CATCGCGCCGGCCCGGGCCAACCGCGATCACTTCGCCCTCTTGGGGCTTTTCCTTGGCCGTCTCGGGCAACACGAGGCCCGAAGCGGTCGTGGACTCGCGCTCTTTCGGTTCGACGACCAAGCGGTCGCCAAGCGGCTTGAGATTCATAGCCATGTCGAACTATCTCCTTCGCACAAGTATTTCGATTGTTAGGTTCTCAGGATGGGAGCCTTCACGTGATTAGCACTCACGTGGTGCGAGTGCTAATTCGATCCGCATTCTAGCAGCAGCGGGGAGGGATGTCAAGAGGAGTTTAGCAGTCTTGGGGTAAGAGTGCCAACTAATAGCCTGAATCGAGGCCATGTCCGGCGGTTCTCTTTGCCGACATGAGCGCAGTCTTTGCCGACAAACGCGCCCCGGCGTCTGTCGGTAGGCGTCTCATCTCCAGGCCTTGTTTCGATCTACCGTATGAGCATCACACGCGGTCAGAACAAGGAGGATGAAATGCCCGTCTGGACACCCGACTACCCCAGTAACCATTCTAGCGAGGACCTTAACTTCACCTGGCATGCGCGGCAGCGAATGCGAGAGCTCCATCTTCGACCGGGCGATGTAATGTTCGTCCTAAGGAATGCTGAGTGGCAATACGCGGCCAACCGCGCAATTCGCTATGCCTTTGATGGGCAGCGCAGCAACATCAAAGCGCTCGCCGACACGCATCATGTCGAACTCGCCGATGTGATCGTGGTCATGGACAGGCAAACCTGCCGCATCATCACCGTCTACCGTCTGTATGGTCGCAATGGCTGGATGAGAGTGTACGAGCGGCCCTCCCGTCCCCAGTCCACTTGGCATGGCGGCCAGGGCAACTGAACGACACTTCACGCGAATCGCGACAAGACGCCCGCCAATTCCGACACCGAGAGGGCTGCGCACTGTCGGCGGGCGTCTCAGATTCAAGGGCCTAACCGATCTACCATACGGTTAACCAAATACAACCCCACCGCCAACCCGCTCAGGGTTCCGTGGCCACAGCAGGAGGATGAGATGAGCAAGTGGACAGTGGACTACACCAAAGACCTGAACGAGAGCCGGCTGAAGCTGACCACCAGCGCCAGGCGCGGTCTGGCCGAGCAGCGGTTGGCCAAACAGGACTTGATCCTCGTCCTGACCAACGGCGCATGGTGCGAGCAAGACGGGTACGTCCTCTATAACTTTGAGGATGAGGACATCCCCGAAGAGCGCATGGCGCGGGCCTGGGCGGCCGGGCTGGACGACGTGACGGTGGCGATCGATCCGCGCCACACCAAGATCGTCGCTACCGCCCGCGGCTGGCGCAAGCCCCACCTGCGGCGGCGGACGCGGCAGCCCCTGTGGTCGCCGGCGCTGCCTCAACACGTGACGACCGATGGCCTGCTCCTGACCCGGCACGCGCGGCAGCGGATGCAGGAGGGCCATCTGACGCGCGAAGACCTGGCCTACGTGATTCGTTTCGGCAAATGCCTCCACCGCCAGGGGCGGGTGTACTACACCCTGCGCCGCAAGGACGGGGACGGCGAGCTGGCGGGCCGCTGGGCGCGCCTCGATGGGACAACGTTGGTGATGTGTTACGAATCGACCGTGGTGATCACGGTCTGGCGGGACCCGAAGACTGGGTACAGCCGGCTGCGGCGTAAGCCGAAGCGCCGGCCGACGGCTCCCAAGCCGGCCATCCCGCCCTATCTTTTCCAGTAGCCTCCAGTCGCGTGGGGGACCCGGTGGGAGAGGCGATGCCTCTCCCACCGGGGTTCACCTACCGCTCAACTGGCGTCATATCAGCGAGAGGAGGTCGGTCATGTTAAGCGCATTTCTGATGGGTGTCCTGACGGGGCTATTCGCGGCGTTCGCGCTGCCCCGGTTGCTGCGCGCCAGCGGGGGCGGCGGCGGGGGTGGAGGAGGAGGCGTGGTGCTCCAGGTGGCTGCACCACCCGCCGTAGCCAGCAAGCCGCGTGGGATGGGCTGCGGCGGCCTGGCCGCCGAGTTGCTCATCATCCTGATCTTGCTGGGCGCGGCAGCGGTTTGGCTAACGTAGAGCAAGTGGGGTGACCAGGTTTGCAGACGTCGTAGGAAAGTCCGTACTCACGCCGCGGCCTGGAGCGAGCGAGTGAATGAGCAACCGCTTATTCCGTGAGGGCCGTCCTGTCACCAACCGCCTGCCGCTCGCGCGCCGTCGCCACAAGCGCCACAATCCAAGCCAGCGCCCCCACCACCGCTGGCCCCACTACCAGTCCGTAACCACTCACAACCAGGATCACGTCGGTCGGAAGCGCGACCCGCGCCGCCACCGCATAGACCAGGACGGCCGCCGCGGGCATGACGAACAGCGCCGCTAGAGGGCGCAAAGCCACCGGCCCGGCCAGATCGGCCAGCACGGAACCGGGCGCGGCCCGCCGCCGGTGCAGCGCCAGCGCGCCCAACGTGGGCAACAGGACGAGAGCCAGCTTCAGCGGGGCCCAGGGATAGATCGGCAGGACGGCGGCGAAGAACACCAGTAGCCCCGTCAGCGCCAACACCACTTCAACCGCGGTCGCCCAGGCGGGCCAGGGCGGCTGAAAGTCCGTCCGCCAGCCGCCCCGCCCCAACAACCAGTGGGACAGCGCCAACAACCCGGTGAAGGCGAAGGCGTGCCAGGCGTAGTCGGCCACGGGCCATTGCCCCAGCCGCGCCCCCTGGGCCAGCAGTTCTGGGTCAGCGGCGTTCTCCGGCAGCCACCAGGCCAGGGACCACAGCCCCCACAGGACGCCAATAGCGGCGCAGCCGAGTAGCAGCCGCCGCGTCCGGCCGGCGACCAGTTCCCGCCGCAGCCACCACCAGCCAAAGACGATGCTCAGCGGCGCGTGCCAGGCCAGCGGCGTGTAGGCGACGCCGAACCAGCCCAGCGGGCCGTCGCGGTAGAGAGTGTGGGTCAGCACGCCCTCGGCGACGAAACCGAAGACGGCCGCGGCTAGAAAGAGGGGCGCGAGCCGCCGCACGCGGAAGAAGTCAACGATGGCCAGGAAGACGTAGGAGGGGAAGAAGTAGCCGGCGAGCAAATCCAGCGTCGAATAGCCGGTAACGTACCAGTACAACTTCTCTGAGAAGACGAGGGCAATGGCCGCCGTCAGCAGGGCAAAGATCAGTCGGCGCATAGGACATATACCGTCGAAGCACTGAACCGCTTGTCGTTGCCTGCTTTACGGGAAATTCCAGTCGTGGTTGCTTTGGAGGAAAGAAGCGGAGAGGAACACGGAGAGACACAGAGATCGTACAGAGTTCCACAGGGAAAGAGGCATTTTCCTCCGTGGAACTCTGTATTCCTCTTTAAGGCGCGGTTCCCAACTGGACGCGGCGACAACTCACCAACCCCTCATTGGCCGCGGCGACGATGAGTTCGTTGGTGGTGGCGTCTAGCACCTGCTCGAACAGCGGCGCGGCCAGCGGGCAGTTGTTCAAGTCCTGGCTGATGTAGGCCGAGGCGAGCATGTTGAAGAAGCGGGCGTTCAGATCGGTGGCCCGACCATACATGGCGACGGCCTTCTCCAGCGCCTCGATGGCCTCCGGATAGTTATTCTGCCGGAAGTACGCTTCACCCAGACGGCCCTGGGCGCGGGCCATGTTCGGATTCAGCTCAGTGGCCTGGAGCGCGTTCTGTTCGGCCAGCGGGGCGTCGCCCAGTTGGAGGTACATATAGGCCCGACCGTCATACGCCTCGGCGTTGTTGGGGTCAACGGCGATAGCCTGCTCGAAGCTGAGCAGCGCGTCGGGGATGCTGCCCGTGCCGTAGTAGTTGTAGGCCAGCCCGATGTGGAGGTCGGGGTTGTTGGGGTCGGCCTCAATGCCGCGCAGGTACTGCTCCAGCGCCTCGGCGTAGCGCCCCTGGTAGGTGAAAACGGTCGCCATATAGTAGCGGGCGATAGCGTTCTCGGGTTCGATGCGCACCGCGTCGTCGGCGAGAAGCTGCGCCTGCTCGAACTTCTCCGGATCGCCCTGCAAGATAGTGCCGCCGGCGGCATAGGCCAGGGCCGTGGCGTTGTTGGGATTGATGCTGGTGGCCTTGCGCGCGGCCTGCGCGGCGTTGGCGTATTGCAGGTTGGCGGCGTTCTCGTCCCCCAGGTCGTTCATCCGATCGCCCTCGGCCAAATAGGCGGCCGCGGCGGCCGTCCAGACAGCATCATTCTCCGGGGCCAGCACCGTCGCCTGTTCGGCCCGCTCCACGGCTCGCTCGGACTCGTTCTCCCAGACCAGCAGTTCAATGGACCGGACGTAGACCTCGACGTTGGTGGGATCGCTCTGGATCGCCTCGTCGTAGAAGGCAATTGCCTCGGTGTTGGCCCCGTCGTCGCGGCTCAGTTCGGCCAGCACGGCCAGCTCGGTGGAAGAGCGAGTCGGCGTGGTCGTCGGTGTGGGCACAATCGCCAGGCGCACTTCTTCGGCGTTCTGGATGACGTAGAGGCTGACGGCGATGCCGAACGTCACGAACAGGACGAGCAGGCAGGAAGGGCCGCGGCGCGGGTAGCGAGGGGGCTTGCGATTGATGATCATAGGCAATGGCTATTTGGCTGGCAGTGATCACCAGACATGATAGCAGCCGGTCGCGGGCGGGGCAAAAGCGCTAACAGGGGGTTAAGAATGCAGGGGAGCGGGGGGGCAGGGGAGCAGGGAGGGTGCTTACCTCTGCTCCCCTGCTCCCCCGCCCCCCTGCTCATAACTCGTCACTCGTCGCTCGTCACGCGCAGCCTGCCGCCCCAACCGCCACCACACCCCCACCGGATAGCCGGCCATCTTGGCGACATCGCCCACCAGGCGAATGATGGGGATGAGCGCGAAGGCGCGGGTGCGGGTCGGGGGACGCCAGCCCCAGGTGTTGGCCCATAGCCGCTCGGCCGGCCGGCGCGAATAGGCACCGACACCCAGCAACAGCAGCACCCAGCCAAACCACTTCTCCCGCCAGATCCAGCGCAGGATGAGCGGCAACCCCACCAGATAGGTCGCGTACCGGATGGCGTGGCGCGTCGCCCACAGGTTGGCCTTGCCGTCGCCGCGGGCATAGGCGTAGTATTGAGCGTAGAAAGCGCGCAGGCTGGAGCGGGGCCGGAAGTAGGCCACGGCGCCCGGCGCGAAGGAGAACGGCCCAAAGCGCTCGCGCAGCGCCAGGTCAAAGACCAAATCCTCGCTATGCTCCAACCACTCCGGGTAGCCGCCGACAGCCGCCCAGGCGCTCTTGCGGAAAGCGACCGACCGGCTGGAGGGCAGGAAGGTGTCGGGGTTCACGTCCTCGCGCGCCGGCAAGACGGTCGAACCCATGACGACTTCGAAGTCGGTGTAGGGATCCGCCTCGAACCAACCGCT